>NZ_JBLRDT010000335.1:0-1865 GCF_057512245.1 Gryllotalpicola sp. CP2-P1 | reverse complement strand
ACCGTGGCCACGACCGCGCGGTGGCGGGCGTCGCCGTGCGGACGCATGTCGACCACGGCAAGCTGCGTGAGCGTGGCGGATGCCCCTGGCTCGAGCCCGCCGCCGGCCTGCACCGTCACGTGCGGCCGGTAGCCGCGCGGGCCGACGTGGCTGAGCCTCACCCCGCGGCGCAGGAACCGCCCGACGGCGTCGAGCACCTCGACGTGCAGCGCCTCGAACTCGGGTGTGAGCTCGATCGTCGTGACCGGAACGTCGCGGCGTCGGCCGAATCTCGCGGACCCGTCGGCGCGCGCGACGAGCGGGGCGTGGCCCGCGGCGGCGGCGCGGATCGCCTCCAGCATGGGGCCGGCGTGGGCATCCGTCTCGAACGGCGGTATCAGCGTGACGTGTGGCGGCCAGCTGTCCCGCCGGAAGCCGGCCCCGACCGCGAGCGGCTCGAGCGGCAGCACCACCACGAAGAAGCGCATCAGACGCGGGTGAGCGGGAAGCGCGGCTCGGGCGGCAGCTCCACGGCGATCTCGGCACCGGGCCGCACGGTTCCCGACCGCGAGACGATGCCCATGACTCCGGCGAGGCGCACGACGTTGCCGTCGTCGTCGGTGTGGACGAGCCGCTTCAGCAGCCCGTCCTGGAAGTCGTTGATCTGCTGGCACGGGTTGCGGAGCCCGGTGACGGTGATCACCGCGTCGCCGATGGCGAGCCGGGTGCCGACAGGCAGGTCGAGCAGGGGGATGCCGCGCGTGGTCACGTTCTCGCCGAGCTGACCCGGCTGGACCTGGAATCCTGCTGCGGCGAGCTCGTCGAACAGCTCGGCGTGCATCAGGTGCACCTGCCGGACATTCGGCTGCGAGGGGTCGGCTCGCACGCGCGAGCGGTGCTGCACCGTGGCGCCGTAGTGCGCGTCACCGGCGACGCCGAGCCCCTCATGCAGCTCGATCTCGTCCACGTCGTGCTTCGAGAACGAGTGGGTCGGGCTGAGATGGACGGCGACGACACGCGGCGAGCTCTTGGTCATGACTCGAATCTAGGCTGGAGGGGTGGCCGACTCGAACCTCATCCGCGTGAGCGCGGTCGTCCTGCGCGACGACGCGGGCCGCGTGCTCACCGTGCGCAAGCGCGGCACCGCCCGCTTCATGCTCCCCGGCGGCAAGCCCGAAGCGGGCGAGACCGCAGCAGAGACGGCGGTGCGGGAAGCCCGCGAGGAGCTCGGCGTGCAGCTGGACCCGTCACTGCTCACGCCGCTCGGCGTCTTCCACTCCGCGGCTGCCAACGAGCCCGGTCACCTGCTCGAGAGCGCGGTGTTCACGCATCCGCCCATCGTGATCGCGGGCCCGGCGGCCGAGATCGCCGAATTGCGGTGGCTCGACCCGGCGGCCGAACTGCCCGGCGACCTCGCTCCGATGCTGCAGTTCAACGTGCTGCCCGCGCTCGCCGCGGGCTAGGGAACGATCACCACGCGCGCATCCGCCAGCGCGGGGTCGGCGAAGGCGCGCTCGACGTCGGCCAGCGGCACGCGCACGGCGTCGATCGCGAACGCGCCGGAGGAGACGGCGTCGATCATGGCGGGCAGCTCGCCGAGGATCTCACGCACACCCACCGAGCCCTGACCGCTGCCGACGAGGGTGAGCCGCGCCTGGCGCAGCGCTGCGGAGGGGATCGCCGCGCTGGCGCCCCCGACGGACCCGATCTCGACCCACGTGAGCGGCCTGCCGCGATCGGGTCGCGCGGTGACGAGCGCCGTCATCGCGACCGCGGTGAGCGGCCCCCAGACGTAATCGAGCACCACGTCGACATCGGCCGCCTCGCGCGCGACGGCGGCGGCGATCTCGTCGTCCGTGCCGAGCAGCGAGATGGATGCCTGCGCG
>NZ_JBLRDT010000334.1:0-1868 GCF_057512245.1 Gryllotalpicola sp. CP2-P1 | reverse complement strand
CCCTGCCGCTCGAGCTCGAGCTCTGCGCGGATCGCCGGCGCGATGCCGGCGCTGAACGGCGGACCCCACGGCACGTGGATGAGGCTGAGCGGCACGGATGCCGCGACCGCGCTCATGAGCGCGAACTGTGCCGTGCGCACGCGCTCGTCCTGCCAGCCGAGCAGTCGCGGGAAGCGCAGCAGGAGGAAGACCGCGTCGACCGGCGAGATCCGGTCGATGCGGATCTCGTCGGAGTCGCGGGTCGGCAGCGGGATGAAGAGGGCGCGCAGCGGCAGCCGGTCGCCCGCCTGAGCTGCAGGGCGCAGCACCTGGCGGTCGTCGGCCGATTGGCGGCGATCGGGGGATGCCCCGTCGAATGCGGCGGCGAGCGTGTCGGCACCCTTGCGCAGCCGCAGCTCGGACGAGCCGCGGCGCGCCACCGGCTGCGCGTCGACCGAGTCGATGCGCAGCACGTCGTCGGCCAGCATCCGCGCACCGGCGGCGCACATCAGGGTCGCCATCGTGGACTTGCCCATGCCGGAGTTGCCCGTGAAGGCGATCGCGCCGCCGCCGACCTCGACCGCACTCGCGTGCAGCACGAGGTGCCCGCGCTGATAGAGCTGCCAGGCGAGAAAGCCCCCGA
The DNA here is from genome assembly GCF_057512245.1 of Gryllotalpicola sp. CP2-P1. Taxonomy (NCBI): domain Bacteria; kingdom Bacillati; phylum Actinomycetota; class Actinomycetes; order Micrococcales; family Microbacteriaceae; genus Gryllotalpicola; species Gryllotalpicola sp. CP2-P1. The sequence continues at coordinate 1,246 of NZ_JBLRDT010000334.1, read as the reverse complement.
GGGTCAGCACGGACTCGATGCCAGGGGTCGCGCCCCGGTGTCGCCGGACGACCGCCTGCGTGAGGTCCTCCGAGACCTCGAACTCGCAGGCATCCACGAAGACGAGCAGGTACGTGCCGTCCGCGCGCTGCTCGCAGTAATAGAGGTCCTCGCCGCCCGGCGCGTAGCGCATCGTGATGACGCCGTCGCCGGGGCCGTGCGAGGGCACCTCGTGCTGCTCGTGGGTCAGCGACACGTCGGCGGCGTGGGTCCAGAGCTCGGTGGGCGCCGCCTGCAGCGCGCGGTCGGCCTGCACGCTGAGGCCGTAGATCGTGGTGCGCCAGGTCATCTCGCGGCCTCCAGCTCGGGTGCGCGCAGAACGGTGAAGCGCTCGAGCGCCATGGGGTCGAGTGAGACGCCGTCGAGCTCGACCCAGGCGTGCGCGGTCACCTCGCCGCCGTCTTTGGCCACGCCGACGCGCAGCACGGGGGCACGGTCACGCAGGATGTCGGCGAAGACCAGGGCTCTGCGCAGGCAGGTGCCGTTGAACGGCCGGTGCTGAAGCACGCGCGCCGCGAGGGCGAGCTCGCCGCGCTCGGCGGCACTCAGCGCCGGCAGCGCATCGGCCTCGCGCGGCGGCTCGAAGACGAGCACCGCGCCGAAGCGGCGCGCGGTCGCGTCGAGGGTCTCGCGGCGCAGGGACCGCTCGATGCGCCGCGCAACGACGGCGGTGCGCGCGATGCGGCCCCAGCCGTGAGGGCCGAGGGCCGCGACGCGGCGGAGGCGGGGACGGGTGCTCATGCGGCTGCTCTCACTGGTCGGGTCGATGGAGCGGGAATCCCCCGGGCGGACGGATCCGCCCGGGGGACGGTCACCGGCTCGGCTCAGGACACCTTGTGGTCGGTGCCCCAGGTGAAGAACAGGAACTGGTCGTCGTTGCCGTCCGTCCCCTGCGCGAGCGTGGTGCCAGAGACCGAACCGACGGTACGGATGCTGGGAGCTTCGTATGCCATTGCGGGCTCCTTTCTTCGTTGAATGAGTCACCCGGCAGGAAGTCCCGGCACAGGCTTGATTCGAAGCTAACGAGGCACCCGATAGTTGACAATGTCTCAGTTATGCCCATTTCGGGGGGACGCCGCCGCCTGCGCGCCGGGGGCGCCGCTCACCTCGGAGGCGCCTTCGACAGGCAGCCCCTCGGCATGCAGCCACGCCGCGTGCAGCGCGAGCACCGACGCACCCGCGGGGTGCTCGGAGAGCCACTCGGCGC
>NZ_JBLRDT010000333.1:0-1887 GCF_057512245.1 Gryllotalpicola sp. CP2-P1 | reverse complement strand
CCGAGCTCGCGGCATCCGGCGCCCTCGACGACGCCCTAGCGACGATCGACGAGCTCGCCGCTCGCCCGCGCGTGCGCGCCGTCGGCGAGACCGGGCTCGACTTCTTCCGCACCGACGAGCCGGGCCGCGCAGCGCAGTTCCAGAGCTTCGAGGCGCACATCGACATCGCGAAGCGGCACGGTCTCGCTCTGCAGATCCACGACCGCGACGCCCACGACGAGGTGGTCGCGACGCTGCTGCGGGTCGGGGCGCCCCGGCGCACCGTGTTCCACTGCTTCTCGGGCGATGCGCGACTGGCGCGGCTGGCGGCGGAGCACGGCTGGGTGCTCTCGTTCGCGGGCACCGTCACGTTCAAGAACGCGCCCGCACTGCGTGAGGCGCTCGCCGTCGTGCCGCGCGATCTGATCACGGTCGAGACGGATGCCCCGTACCTGACGCCCACGCCCTATCGCGGCCGCCCGAACGCCCCCTATCTGGTGCCCCACACGGTGCGCCTCATGGCCGAGACGCTCGGCATGCCCGTCGACGAGCTCGCCGCGCAGCTCGCGGCCAACGCCGAGACGGTCTACGGCTCGTGGGACGCAGAGCTCGAGGCGCTCGTGGGCGACGGCGCGGGGGCCGGCGCGTGAGCCAGGGACTGCTCGGCCCGGCAGAGGTGCGCGACCTCGCCGAGCTGCTCGACGTGACCCCGACCAAGAAGCTCGGCCAGAACTTCGTCCACGACGCGAACACCGTGCGCCGCATCGTCCGCGTCGGCGAGGTGCAGGCGGGCGACACGGTCGTCGAGGTCGGCCCGGGGCTCGGGTCGCTGACGCTCGGGCTGCTCGAGGCCGGGGCGAACGTCGTCGCCGTCGAGATCGACGGCCGGCTCGCCGCGCAGCTGCCGCACACGGTCGAGGCGCAGCTCGGGGCGGATGCGGCCGCGAGGCTCACGGTCCTGCACCAGGACGCGCTGACCGTCGACGCGCTGCCGGGGGAGCCGACCCGCCTCGTGGCGAACCTGCCGTACAACGTCTCGGTGCCGGTGCTGCTGCACCTGCTCGAGAGGGTGCCGTCGCTGCGCTCCGGCGTCGTGATGGTGCAGGCCGAGGTGGGCGAGCGCATCGCCGCCGCCCCCGGCTCGAAGGTCTACGGCGCGCCGAGCGCGAAGGCCGCCTGGTACGGCCGTTGGCGCACCGCGGGCAATGTCAGCCGGCAGGTGTTCTGGCCGGTGCCGAACGTCGACTCGATTCTCGTTGCCTTCGAGAAGGGCGAGGCGCCGGGCGACGAGGCGCTGCGCCGCCGCACCTTCGCCGTCGTCGACGCCGCCTTCCAGCAGCGGCGGAAGATGCTGCGCCAGTCGCTCTCCGGCGTGTTCGGGGGTTCGGCCGAGGCATCCGCCGCCCTGGAAGCGGCAGGCAGCCCGCCGACCGCCCGCGGCGAGGAGCTCGATGTGGCGGCGTTCATCGCGATCGCGCGGGGGCTGGGGGTGACGCGTGACTGAGGCGACTGAGACCGGGCGGGACGCGCGCGTGCACGTGCGCGCGCCCGGCAAGATCAACGTCTATCTCGGCGTCGGCGAGGTGATGGCCGACGGCTACCACGAGGTCGCGACGGCATATCAGGCGGTGAGCCTGTACGAAGAGGTGTACGCGAGCGAGTCGTCCGACTTCAGCGTCTCGTTCCGCGGACCCATCGACTGCTCAGGGCTGCCGGTCGACGAGACGAACCTCGCGCTGCGCGCGGCGCGGCTGCTCGCGACGCACGTGGGCTATGCGGGGGGCGTGCGCCTCGAGATCGAGAAGCACGTTCCGATCGCGGGCGGCATGGGCGGTGGGTCGGCGGATGCCGCGGCCGCACTGGTCGCGTGCGATGCGCTCTGGGGCACGGCGGTTCCGCGAGACGAGC
>NZ_JBLRDT010000332.1:0-1893 GCF_057512245.1 Gryllotalpicola sp. CP2-P1 | reverse complement strand
TCGGCGCAGCCGGGCACGCGGGTCGACTCGGCGCAGCCGAATGGAGACCGCGCCCCACGCGCGTACGCTGAATCCATGCGCCGCAGTTCGAAGGCTCTGCTCGCTCTCGGTGTCACCGCCGCCGTCGCCGGTGGCGGCTACGCCTGGTACAGCTGGCTGATGCGCCGGCAGGTCACCTGGCAGCGCATCCTGGCCGACAACATCCCCGTGCACAGCGCCTATTGGCGCGCGCGGCGCGAGATGCCCGGCGACATCCTCTATGTGGCGATCGGCGACTCGGCTGCGCAGGGCATCGGCGCCTCGCGCCCTGCGCGCAGCTACGTCGGGGTGATCGCGAAGCGGGTCGAGAAGCTGTCGGGGAAGAGCGTGCGCGTCGTGAATCTCGGCATCTCGGGCGCGACCCTGTCGACGGCCCTCGAGAAGGAGCTGCCGCGCTTCGCCCGCCTCAAGCCGGCGCTGCTCGCCGACGCGATCGTGACCGTCAGCATCGGGGCGAACGACATCGCCAGCTGGGACCCCGAGCGCTTCTCCGCGCAGGTCGAGGAGCTGTTCGCGCGGCTCGAGCAGCTCGCGCCGCACGCGATCGTCGCGGACCTGCCGAGCTTCTATTTCCTTCCCGGCGAGCGCAAGGCCACCGCGGGCAATCGGATTCTGCGGGCTGCGGCAGCCCGGCACGGGCTGCGCGTCGTCGATCTACACGACACGATGAAGCACGAGGGAATGCGCGGCGTCGCGACGCAGTTCGCGGGCGACCTGTTCCACCCGAACGACCGCGGCTACGACGTGTGGGCGAATGCGTTCGAACCTGCGGTGGAGGACCGCCTCGACGAGGTGCTGGCGGCTCAGGCATCCCCGGTTTCGAGCACGTCCGACGGTTCGGAGGCGAGCAGCCCGCGCAACCAGTCGCGCGCCTCGACGAACACCTCGTCTGCATAGCGCGGGTCGAAGTCGGCGGGCTGCCGGTCGGCGCGCGGGTACGAGCCGAGGAAGATGACGCGCGGCGTGAAGCGGTAGAGGCCGAGCAGGGCGTCGGCGATGCGCTCCTCGGTGATGTGGCCCTCGAGGTCGATGATGAAGCGGTGCCGGCCGAGGGAGTCGCCGATGGGGCGCGACTCGAGCAGGCTCATGTTGACGCCGCGGGTCGAGAACTGCTCGAGCAGCTCAACGAGCGAGCCGGGGGCGTCGGTCGGCAGCTCGGCGATCAGGCTGGTCTTGTCAGCGCCGGTCGGCTTCGGAATGGCGGTGTCGCGGCTGACCAGCGCGAACCGCGTGACCGCGTTCGGGTTGTCGATGATGTTCTCGGCGAGCACCTCGAGCGCGTGATGGTCGACGATGGTCGGCGGCGCGACGGCGGCGTCGGCGACTGAGACGGGCTCTCCGTCCTCGTTCTCGTCGAGGAGCTGGGTGGCGGCCTGCACGTTGCTTCCGGCGGGCAGGTGGGAGTGGTCGGGCAGGTTCTTGTCGAGCCAGCCGCGGCACTGGGCGTAGGCGACGGGGTGGGCCGCGATCGTCTTGACGTCTTCCAGGCGGGTTCCGGGGCGCGCGACGAGGACGAAGCCGACGGGAACCAGGTACTCCCCCACGATGCGCAGGCCGGGGATGGTCGCGAGCGCGTCCTGCGTGGCCGAGACGCCGCCGTCGATGGAGTTCTCGATCGCGATCACCGCAGCCTTCGAGCGCCCCGCGACCACGTCGTCGAGCGCCTCGCCGACGTTGTTGACGGCGCGCCACGGCTTGCCCTGCGCCTCTTCGACCTGCTTGAGCGCGAGCTCGGTGAAGGTGCCGGCGGGGCCGAGGTAGCTGTAGGTGTCGCTGGCGTTGCTCGCGGTGCTGGTCGTACTGGCGGTGCTGGTCACGCTATGCATCTTTCCGTACACAGGGGCGAGCGTGGCC
>NZ_JBLRDT010000331.1:0-1906 GCF_057512245.1 Gryllotalpicola sp. CP2-P1 | reverse complement strand
GGCCGATCACCGCCTCGGCGCCCTCGGCGATGCGCGCGTAGTTGGCGACCGCCTCGCGGTGCACCCAGGCGATCGAGGTGCCGGGCAGGATGTCGTGGAACTGGTGCAGGAGCAGCAGTTCCCACAGCTCGTCGAGTTCGTCGTGGGGGTACTCGAACCCCGCGCGCACCGCCGCGGTGGCCGCCCACAGCTCGGCCTCGATCAGCAGGTGCTCGCCGCGGCGGTTGCCCTGCTTGGTCTTGTGCTGGCTCGTGAGCGTGGCGCGGTGCAGCTCGAGGTAGAGCTCGCCGACCCACACGGGCGGGTTCGGCAGCTCGGCCTTGGCGCGCTCGAAGAAGGCATCCGGGTGCTCCCAGCGCACGCGGGCGCTGCCCTCGAGGTCGGCGGTGCGGCGCGCCTTGCCCGTCATCTCGCGGGTCGTGCCGCCGCCGCCGTCGCCCCAGCCGACGGGTGCGAGCGACGACGACGCGCGCCGCGACTCCTTGAACTGCCGCGTCGCGCGGGCGAGCTCTGAGCCCGAGAGCTGCGAGTTGTAGGTGTCCATCGGGGGGAAGTGGCTGAAGACGCGCGAGCCGTCGATGCCCTCCCAGTCGAAGGTGTGGTGCGGGAACCGGTTGACCTGGTTCCACGAGATCTTCTGCGTGAAGAACCACTCGAAGCCGGCCCGGCGCATCAGCTGGGGCAGCTGCGGTGAGTAGCCGAAGCTGTCGGGCAGCCACACCCCGCGCGAGGTCACTCCGAACTCGCTCCGGAAGAACGACTGGCCGTAGAGGAACTGGCGCGCGATCGCCTCACCCGTCGGCATGACCGTGTCGGACTCGACCCACATGCCGCCGAGCGGCAGGAAGCGCCCGGCCTCGACGGCGGCCTTGACGCGCGCATAGACCTCTGGCCGGTTCTGCTTGATCCACTTGTACTGCTGCGCGCTCGACATGCCGTAGCGGAACTCGGGCTCCTCGTCGATGAGCGTCGTCATCGACGACGTCGTGCGCGCGACCTTGCGGATCGTCTCGCGCAGCGGCCACAGCCACGCGGAGTCGATGTGCGCGTGGCCGATCGCCGCGATCTCATGGGCGGATGCCTCGGCGGGCCGCTCGAGCTCGGGGGCGAGCTTCGCCCGTGCGTCGGCCGCCGTGGCCGAGATGCGCTGCAGGTCGAGCACGTCGAGCGCGTCGTCGAGCGCCTGCAGGATCTTCATGCGCCGCGGCGAGGTCTCGGGCAGCTCTGCCTGCAGCTCGAGCAGCACCTCGACGTCGAGGGCGAGCTCGTGCACCTCTTCGTCGAAGACGGCGAGGTCCATGTGGCGCGTCGTGTACAGCGGCCGCGGCGACGAGGTCTGGATGTCGCCCTCCTGCGTCGGAAGGAAGGGGTGGTAGTCGAGCAGCACGGGGTTCGAGGCCGCTTCGATGAACATCTCGACGGGGTCGCCGCCGCGTGCGGCATCCGTCACCTTCACCCACTGATTGCGCGGGTTCAGCGACTTCAGCGGGGTGCCGTCCGGCAGGTAGACCAGGCCCTCGCACTGGAAGCCGGTCATGTTCACGTCGAAGCCGAGGTCGACGACGGCCTCGACGCGCTCGCCCGCCCACTCGGCCGGAATCGCGCCGGTCAGGCGGAACCACGTGGTGCCCCAGGCGGCGCCCCACGGGGTGCCGATCTGGTAGGGCGCGTAGTCGAGCGCGAGACCCTCGGCGGGGGCGATCGGCTCGCCGGGCAGCTCGTGCCATTCGACGGTGAGCGGGGTGCGGCGCGCGTGGATGGCGGGCTTGATGCGCTCGCTGAGCACCCGGGTCGCGCGGCCTACGGTCAAGGGGATGTCGTCGTGCATGACAGCTCTCTGTTTGTGATGGTGGCCCGCGACTCAGCGCGGCAGCTCGGCGCAGTCCGCGAGCACGCGGGTGATGCC
>NZ_JBLRDT010000330.1:0-1924 GCF_057512245.1 Gryllotalpicola sp. CP2-P1 | reverse complement strand
ACGGCCCGGCGGGCACGCCCGCCCGCGGTCGTCACAAACGCGCAGTATGACGCCGCTCGGCCCCGCGTTTGTGACGACCGGGTTCAGCGCTTTGGCAGAATCGGCTCATGGAGTGGCAGACCGCTGAAGACACGGTGCCGTCGAGTTTCATCACCGACGCGCAGATCCGTTCGCTCCTCGGCAAGCCGCCCGCCACGGGCGCCTGGCGCGAGAGCGACCCCATCGGGAACCGCCGCTTCATGGGAATCGGCCCCTTCGCCTTCGAGAGCGGGCAGTCGCTGCCGTTCGTGCGCATCGCGTATGAGACGTGGGGCGAGTTGAACGCGGATGCCTCGAATGCAGTGCTCGTCGAGCACGCGCTCACCGGCGACAGCCACGCGGTGGGCGAGGCCGGCAGCGGCCACCCCACCTCGGGGTGGTGGCAGGGCATCATCGGCCCGGGCAAGGCGATCGACACCGACCGGTGGTTCGTGGTCGTGCCGAACATGCTCGGCGGCTGCCAGGGCACCACGGGCCCGGCATCCGCCGCCCCCGACGGCGAGTCGTGGGGCGCCCGCTTCCCGTTCACGACGATCCGCGACCAGGTCGCCGCCCAGGCGGTCTTCGCCGACAGGCTCGGCATCGCGAAATGGGCGGCGGTCATCGGCGGCTCGATGGGCGGCATGAACGCCCTCGAGTGGGCGGCGAGCTACCCCGAGCGCGTCGAGCGGCTGGCCGTGATCGCCGCTCCCCCGCTGACGACGGCCGACCAGGTCGCGCTCAACTCGGTGCAGCTCGAGGCGATCCGCAGCGACCCGCTGTTCCGCGGCGGCGACTACTACGACGCGGGCGACGGCGAGGGCCCGCACCGCGGGCTCGCGCTCGCCCGCCGCATGGCGCTGCTCAACTACCGCAGCCCCGACGAGCTGAACGCCCGCTTCGCGCGCAGCTGGCAGAGCGACATCAGCCCCCTCGGCGCCGGCGGCCGCTTCGCCGTCGAGTCGTACCTCGACTTCCACGGCAACCGCTTCACGCGGCGCTTCGACGCGAACAGCTACATCACCGTCGTCGGCGCGATGAACTCGCACGACGTGGGCCGGGGCCGCGGCGGGGTGGCGGCGGCCCTCGAGCGCATCACCGCCCGAACGGTCGTCGTCGGCATCGACAGCGACCGGCTGTTCCCGGTCGAGGGCCAGCGGGTGCTCGCGGCCGGCATCCCCGGCGACATCGACGGCGGCCGCGCGGTCGTCATCCGCTCGGAGTACGGTCATGACGGGTTCCTCATCGAAGACGAGCTCATCGGCGAGCAGCTGGCCCGGCTGCTGGCGGAGTAGGAACGCGTGAACGCTCGGGTCGCACCCCCTATGAATCGCATCTCCAAAGAGCGCGACCGCCTGCTCGCCGCCGCCGCCCGCGTCTACGGCGCGCTGATGACGATCACGGCGATCGTCTGCTTCGTCCTGCCGTATGCGCTGCAGCCCACCGGGCTCGAGATCACGGCCGTCGGCCTGCTGCTCGTCGCGCTCATCGGGTTCCTGTATCTGCGCGTCACGAGCGGCATCTGGTGGATCATCGGCACCGACGCCTTCGCCATCGCCGCGCTCTTCGTCGTCGGCAGCGCCGATTCGGGCACGTCGAACTCTGCGGTCGCCTACGGCCTCGGCGTGATCGCGGGCGGCTCGGTCGCGGGGGTCGGCATCATGCTCGGCACGACCGGCCCGCGCATCGTGCTCTACGGCGTGAGCCTCATCACCTCGCTGACGGCGCTCGTCGTCTTCGCCGGCCAGACGGCGTACAGGTACCACGCGATCGCGATCGGCATCGCCGGCTGGGTGTTCTGCACCGTGCTGGCGCTCTGGCTCGGCCGCATCGTGCCGCAGGCGGTGCGGCGCATCGCCAACATGAGCGACGCCTACCGCGCCGAGCGCGCGGCCAGCGAGACCGA
>NZ_JBLRDT010000329.1:0-1926 GCF_057512245.1 Gryllotalpicola sp. CP2-P1 | reverse complement strand
TCTCGATCCGCCGGTCGTCGCGCAGCGGCAGCCGAACCCGCCGCGTGGCGTCCTCTCCGGCTCGCAGCTCGCGCACGCGCTCGAGCTCGACGTCGAACGCCGCACCGAAGAGCAGCATGAGGTTCATCAGCCACAGCCAGACGAGGAACACGACGAAGCCCGCCAGCGTGCCGTACTCGCGATGGAAGGTCGAGAAGTGGGTGACGTAGAGCACGAAGCACGCGGATGCCGCGGCCATCAGCACGAGCGCGGTGACGCCGCCCGTGGTCATCCACCTCAGCCGCGGCTGCCTGATGTTCGGCGTGCCCCAATAGAGCAGCACGATCACCACCACCATCGCGGCCGCGGCGATCACCCATCGCGCCACGGCCCACACGGCGAACGCCGCGTCGCCGAGGCTCGCGATGCCCGCCGGCCCGAGGATCGGGCCTGAGAAGAGCAGCACGAAGAGCACGAGCGCGGTCAGGGTGACCACGGCGAGCGTGATGGCGAGCTGCACCAGCCGGTACTTCCAATAGCGCCGCCCCTCCTGCACGCCGTAGAGCCGGTTCAGGGCGCCGCTGAAGGCGGCGACGTAGCGCGAGGCGGTCCAGATCGCGACGACGAGCGCGGCGGCCGTTCCGACTCCGATCCCGGCGCCGGAGCCGCCGACGCTCGCGAGGTGCTCGATGGTCGAGCGCAGCGGCGCGACAAGCTCGCGCGGTGCCACGCGGCGCACCACCGCCAGCAGTTCGTCAGCGGTGCGCTCGCCCCGCCCGACGAGCCCGAAGATGCCGAACACCGCGAGCAGCGCCGGGAACACCGACAGCACGCTGAAGAACGCCAGCGTGGCGGAGATGTCGACGACGCGCTCGACCAGCAGGACATGGAGGGCGCGGCGCAGCGCATAGCGCCACGCAGACGGCTGCGACATGTGCTCTCGGTACCCGCGCGCGGGGCCGCGGATGCGCCCGCTACTGCTCTCCGAGCGTGAGTGTCGTCGTGTGCCGGTCGCCGTCGCGCACGTACTCGACCTCGACACGGTCGCCGGGGCTGAGCGCCGTCACGAGCGCCGTGAGCACCGAGAGGTCGGATGCCGCGTGCCCGTGCAGCCGGGTGATGATGTCGCCGACCCGCAGCCCGGCGTCGTCCGCAGGGCCGCCCGAGGTGATCGCCTGCACGAACAGCCCCACGGTCTGGCCGCTCTGCGAGGTCACGGGCGCGGCCTGCAGCCCGAAGTACGCGTAGCCGATCGGGTCGCCCGCGATGATCTGCCGCGCGACGTGCCCTGCGAGGTTCGCGGGCACCGCGAAGCCGATCCCGACGCTGCCGCCGCCCGCCTGCCCCGCCTCGTTGGGCACGGTCGCGATCGCCGTGTTCACGCCGACGAGGTGCCCGGCGCAGTCGACCAGGGCGCCGCCCGAGTTGCCGGGGTTGATCGCCGCGTCGGTCTGGATCGCCCCGACGAGAACGGTCGTCTGGCCGCCGTCGCTCGGCACCGGCACGTTCCGGTCGAGGGCGCTCACGATACCGGTCGTCACGGTGCTCGACAGGCCGAGCGGTGCGCCGAGCGCGACCACCGGCTGACCGACGACCACATGGTCGGAGTCCGCGAAGTCGATCGGCCTGAGCCCCGGGCGCTTGTCGACCTTGAGCACGGCGAGGTCGCTGCGGGGGTCGCGGCCGGTCAGCTCGGCGGGCTCGGTCGTCCCGTCTGAGAAGGTGACCGTGATGCTGCCGCCGCTCGCGGCCGGAGAGATCACGTGGTTGTTCGTGACGATGTAGCCGTCGGCGCGGATCACCTCGCCGCTGCCGACGCCGCTCTCGCCCGAGGCGGCGCGCACCGACACCGTCACGACCGACGGCAGCACGGTGCTCGCGATGTGCACGGAGTCGCAGACCGTCGCCGTGCCGGTCGCGCGCGCGACCGTCGGGTTCTTGTGCAGC
>NZ_JBLRDT010000033.1:0-18644 GCF_057512245.1 Gryllotalpicola sp. CP2-P1 | reverse complement strand
CCGCGTGCACGATCGTCTGCCACCAGGGCATCTCAGCGCCGCCCACCGCCTTCTGCACACTCGGCACCGCGCGCGCGCGGGTGCGCAGCAGCCACCAGACCACGGCCGCGATGCAGCACGCGACGATCACCGAGACGAAGCGGCGCCACACGGGCGCCGCGACGGCGCCGGGGCGGCTCGGGTCCTCCCAGAAGCCGAACGCCAGCGTCTCGACGCCGCGGAAGAAGAGCGTGACGAGGCCCGCCATGACCCCGACGAGCAGCCCCACGATGAGGATGACGAGCGCGAGGCGGAGGATCCGTCGGGCGGGGGCGGGCATGGACTCGACGTTAGCGGGTCCGCTGCGGCATCAGCGACGGCGCAGCGTGGCCGGCGCCGGCCACGGCAGGGTCCACGTAGCGCGCCGGCGCCCAGGGGCCACCACGGCGGCGGAGCCGTATGCGTCGTCCACCACGACGATCGCGTCGACCGACACCTCGGAGAGCCGCACGGGCACCGCGACGCCGTCGCGCTCGAGCGACCAGCGCTCGGCGAGGAATCCGATGCCGAGCTCGTCGAGCACGCCCTCCGCGCGGTCGAGGTCGAGGGCGGCCGGTGCGGCGTCGCGGCCCAGCAGGTCGACGGGCATCCAGCCCTCGCCGTCGGGGCGCAGCCAGCCGACGAGCTCACGGTCGGAGCGGCGGAACTCGAGCCAGTCTGCGGGAACGCTCATCGCACCAGCCTCTCAGCCGCGCCGCAGCAGAACCAGCGTCTCGAAGTGGGCGGTGTGCGGGAACATGTCGAAGACCTGTGCGCGCACGGGGCGCAACGAGGGCATCTCGGCCAGGTCGCGCGCGAGGGATTCCGCGTTGCAGCTCGAGTAGAGCACGTGCGCGACGCCGCTGCTCTCGAGCCACGCGGCGAGCTCGGGGCCGATTCCGCGCCTGGGCGGGTTCACGACGACGAGATCGGGCGCGGATTCCTGCTGCTGCGCCCACTGGGTGGCATCCGCCGCGATGAACGTCGCGTCGATGCGGGCGGATGCCGCAGCCATGGCGGCCGACGCGACCGCGTCTTCGCTGATCTCGACGCCGGTGACGCGGAAGGAAGGGGTCTCGATACGCTCGCTGCGCTCGCTACTCGACCAGCGGGAAGTCGGGCGCTCGCTACTCGACCAGCGGGAAGTCGGGCGCTCGCTACTCGACCAGCGGGAGGCGAGAGCGCGGGCGAGGTGGAGCGCGAAGCCGCCGACGCCGCAGTACAGGTCCCAGGCGGAGGACGGGGCCAGCTCGGCGGCCCACGCGGCGCCCGTCGCGTAGAGCTGCGCCGCGATGCCGTGATTGGTCTGCACGAAGCTGCGCGGCAGCAGGTTGAGGGTGACGCCGTCGAAGGGAAGCTCGAGCGCGCTCTCATCGGTGAGAGCGCGCTCCTCGTCCCCCTCGAGCACCGCCTTGTGCTCGGGCAGCAGGTTCACGGTCGCGACGCGCAGCTGCGGCAGCTGCGCCTGCAGCGCCGGGAGGTGCTTGCGGATCCGCGCGATCGATTCCGTCGAGCGCAGCACGAAGCGCACCATCAGCTCGCCGCGCGAGTTCGTGGTGATGAGCAGGTACTTCAGTTCGCCGCGCCGCGCTGGGATGTCGTAGGGCACGAGCCTCGCCGTGGTGATGAACGCCGAGAACGCGGGCAGGACCTCGCGGATCGCCGGCGCCACGATGGGGCAGCCCTCGAGATCGACGCCGTGCTGCTCACCGTCGAGGATGCCGAGGGTCGGGGCATCCCACGTGCCGCCGATCACGAGCTTCGCCTTGGTACGGAAGCCGCCCGGCTCGCTCGCGACGGACGCGCGCCACTCGATGCGTCCGAAGCCGTCGATCAGCTCACGGGCGCGCGCCTGCTTTGCCGCCAGCTGTGCGTCGTACGCGACGTCGAGCAGCGAGCACGAGCGGCAGACGCCCGCGTCGAAGTAGGCGCAGCGGAGCGCCAGCGAGCGGCGCTGGTCTCCATTCGGCTTCGCCGAGTCGACCAGCGGAACCGGCTTCGCCGAGTGTGTCAGCGGGCTATGCCGCACCATCGAACATGCTCGTCACCGAGCCGTCGTCGAACACCTCGTGGATCGCCCGCGCGAGCAGCGGCGCGATCGACAGCACCGTGAGACGGTCCCACCGCTTCTCGGCCGGCAGCGGCAGCGTGTCGGTGACGACGACCTGGTCGATGAACTCGCTCTGCAGGATCTCGACGGCCGGGTCCGAGAACACCGCGTGGGTCGAGGCGACGACCACGCCGATGGCGCCGTTCTCCTTCAACGCCTCTGCGGCCTTCACGATGGTTCGGCCGGTGTCGATCAGGTCGTCGACGAGCAGGCACACGCGGCCGCGCACATCGCCGACGATCTCGTGCACCGTGACGTCGTTGTGGACCTTCGGGTCGCGGCGCTTGTGGATGATCGCGAGGGGGACGCCGAGCTTGTCGCTCCAGGCATCCGCCACCTTGACGCGCCCCATGTCGGGCGAGACGACCGTGAGCGTCTCGGGGTCGAGCGACTGCTTGAAGTGCTCGAGCAGAACGGGCATCGCGAACAGGTGGTCGACGGGGCCGTCGAAGAAGCCCTGGATCTGCGCCGCGTGCAGGTCGACCGACATGATGCGGTCGGCACCGGCGACCTTGAACATGTCGGCGACGAGACGGGCCGAGATCGGCTCGCGGCCGCGGCCCTTCTTGTCCTGCCGGGCATAGGGGTAGTACGGCGCAACGACGGTGATGCGCTTCGCGGATGCCCGCTTGGCGGCGTCGACCATGATGAGCTGCTCCATGAGCCACTCGTTGATCGGCCGCGTGTGAGACTGCAGCACGAAGATGTCGGCACCGCGCACGCTCTCATCGAAGCGCGTGTAGATCTCGCTGCCTGCGAAGGTGCGGATGTCGGTGGGCAGCAGCTCGATGCCGAGCTCGTCGGCCACGTCGCGCGCGAGCTCGGGGTGCGCCCGGCCCGAGACCAGCACCAGCCGGCGGCGTGCGTCCGACTTGATGCCCCACTGCGTCACGGATTCCGTCACCGGCCCCGCCCTTCCTCGTCGTGCGGCTCGGCCCCCGCAGAGGCCTGCGCTTCGCTCGCGGCCTGATCGGCCGCGCTTCCCGGGCGGTTGGAGTGAACCCAACCCTCGCGGTTTCGCTGGGGAGAGACATTCAACGCGAGCGCGCCCGCCGGAACGTCTCTGCGAATCGTCGTCCCGGCGCCCGTGTAGGCTCCGGCTCCGATTCTAACGGGCGCAACGAAGACGTTGTGCGCGCCCGTCTTGACTCCCGCCCCGATCTCGGTGCGGTGCTTCTTCTCGCCGTCGTAGTTGGCCGTGATGCCGCCCGCGCCGATGTTCGCGCCCGCCCCGATCTCGGCGTCGCCGATGTAGCTGAGGTGCGGCACCTTGGCGCCCTGGCCGATCTTCGAGTTCTTCACCTCGACGAAGGCGCCGACCTTGCCGTCGGCGCCGATCACGGTGCCCGGGCGCAGGTAGGAGAACGGGCCGACGTCTGCGCCCTCTCCGATGACGGCGAGCGTGGCATCCACTCGCCGCACGCGCGCTCGCGCGCCCACCTCGGTGTCGACCAGCGTCGTGTCGGGGCCGACCACGGCGCCCTCGGCGACCACGGTCGCGCCCTTGAGCTGCGTGCCCGGCAGGATCGTGACGTCGGGCTCGAGCTTCACGGCGAGGTCGATCCAGGTGGTCGCCGGGTCCTGCACGGTGACGCCCGCGAGCTGCCAGCCGCGCACGATGAGCGCATTGAGCTGCGCCGCCGCCTCGGACAGCTGGGCGCGGTCGTTGATGCCCTCGACCTTCCAGCTGTCGGGAGTGGGCACCGCCGCGACGTCCATGCCGGCGGCGCGCAGGGCCGCGATGACGTCGGTGAGGTACTTCTCGCCCTGGGCGTTCGCGGTGGTCAGGTGCGCGAGCTTGTCGCGCAGCGCGGCCACGCCGAAGACGTAGACACCCGCGTTGATCTCGTCGATGGCGCGCTCGACCCTGCTCGCGTCCTTGTGCTCGACGATGCGCGCGAGCGCCCCGTCCGCATCGCGCACGATGCGGCCGTACCCCGTCGGGTCCGGCACGACGGTCGACAGCAGTGTGCCGCTGTCGGAGGCCTGCCGGTGCGCCTCGACCAGCGCCCGCAGGGTGTCTGCGTCGAGCAGGGGCACATCGCCCGAGAGGATCAGCACATCGCCGTCGAAGTCGTCGGGCAGCGCCGCCACCGCGAGCTCGACGGCACGGCCGGTGCCGGGCACCTCGTCCTGGTCGATGAGGCGGGCGGATGCCGCGAGCTCGGCGACCGCCGCCGCGACGCGGTCGCGCTCGTGCCGCACGACGACGAGCAGGTGCGCCGCGTCGAGCGCCTGCGCCGAGTTGAGCACGTGCCCCAGCAACGGGACGCCGGCGAGTTCGTGGAGCACCTTCGGGGTCGCGGACTTCATCCGCGTTCCCTGCCCGGCTGCCAGGACGACGATGGCGAGGCGGCTGTCGGTCACAGAGCCATTATGGCTGCAAGCACCACCTCGGCCGAGCGGGCGGCCGCGTCGTCGACATGGGTGAGGAACTCGGTGCCGTCGGGCGCGCAGAGGTCGCTGATGGCACGGATCGACACGAAGCGCTGCCCGTGGGTGTGGGCGAACTGCGCAATCGCCGCGGTCTCCATGTCGACCGCCACGACGTCGGGGAAGTCCTCACGCAGGCGCAGCGCACGGTCGGCGATGACGAAGGCCTCGCCCGAGCCGATCGCCCCCGACTGCACGGCGATCTCGCCGGCGTGCACTGCGAGCGCCCGCTCGGCGAGGGCCTCGTCGGGGGCGTAGTCGGCCGGCATGCCGGGAACCTGGCCGAGCACGTAGCCGAATGCTCGGGCATCCGCGTTCAGGTTCACATAGCGCGACCCGACGATGACGTTCCCGACCTCGACGCCCGCCGCAAGACCGCCCGCGGTGCCGGCGCTGATGACGGGCGCGTCGGCGCCGAGCGTGTAGAACGCGTAGGCCGCGGCCGCGGTGGCGTTCACGAAGCCGATGCCGGCGCGCAGCAGCACGAGCCGCTCACCGCCGAGCTCGAGGTCGCGGCGCACCGCGTGCGCATTCGTCGCGACCTCTGTCACGCGGTCGGCGCGGTCGAGGAAGGGCGCGGCCTCTTCCTCCATCGCGACGATGACGACGGATGCCGGAGCCTGGGCATCCGTCATGCTTCGACCTGGCTCCACTCGTCGCGCTTGGCGAGGAACTCGCGTGCCGCCTGCTGAGCGCCCTCGAGCGAGTGGTTCGCGCCCCAGCCGCACTGCACCTCGTTGGCGGCGGGCACCTCGGTGGCGGTCGTGATGTCGGTGAGGGTCTGCTCGATGAGGGTGAGCACATCGTCGTAGGCCGGCTCGCCCTGGAGGATCAGGTAGAAGCCCGTCTGGCAGCCCATCGGCGAGAAGTCGATGACGTCCTTGCTGTGGTTGCGGCTCTTCTCGGCGAAGAGGTGCTCGACCGAGTGCACCGTCTTCATCTCGAGATGGCCCACGTTCGGCTGGGCGAAGCGCACGTCGTACTTGACGATGACATCGCCCTTCGGAAGGACCTTGCGGTCGGCGAGGCGCACGTACGGCGCCTTCACGGTGCGGTGGTCGAGGTTGAACGACTCGACGTTCATGCGCTGCTGATCGGTCATGCGTCGATTCTTGCAGGCACGTGCCATGAGCGCGGTGGAGGTTACATCGTTTGAATCAGGCCGCCGTCGATCGTGACCGAGGCGCCGCGCTCGGCATCCGCCTGCTCCGCCCGACGCAGCCAGCGCGAGCCGGCGCCTTCCCCGGCGGCCTCGTCGCCCGGGTTGAAGAGGGTGCACTTCCCGAGCGAGAGGCAGCCGCACCCGATGCATCCGTCGAGATCGGACGCGAGCCGCTGCAGCACCTCGATGCGCCGCTCGACCAGGGTCGCCCAGTGCCGCGACATGCGCGTCCACTCCCGCTGGGTGGGCGCGCGGTCGCGCGGCAGCTCGTCGAGCGCGTCGGCGATCTGCTGCAGGCTGAGGCCCACGCGCTGCCCGGCGGCGACGACCGCCAGCCGGCGCAGCGTGTGCCGTGGAAAGGCGCGGCGACCGCCCGCCGTGCGCACGGCGTCGATGAGGCCGCGCTCTTCGTAGTAGCGGATCGTGGGCACGCTCACGCCGGCGCGTCGCGCCACCTCGCCGATGCGGAGCAGCTCGTTCGGGGCGATGTGGGGCACGTCACGAGTTTCTCGCCATGAGTACTTGACCTCAAGTCGACTTGAGGTTGTCTGATCGAGTCATGCGAATCACCGACGTCGTTCTGCCCACCAGAGACCTTGATGCGACCGAGCGCTTCTACCGCGACCGTCTCGAGGTGCCCGCCACGCGCTCGGGCGCCCGCCTCACGGTCGAGATCGGGACGTCGCGCCTCCTGTTCGAGCAGGGCGACTACGCCGGCTCCCAGCACCTCGCCATCACGATCCCGACCGGCTCGTTCGCTGACGCGAAAGCGTGGATCGCGCCGAGGGCGGCGCTGCTGCGCGACAAGGCCGGCGCCGACGAGTTCGAGACCAGCCCCGCCTGGAACGGCCACTCGGTCTACTTCGACGGGCCCGACGGCCAGGTGCTCGAGCTCATCGAACGGCGCGATCTCGACAAGAGGATGCCCGCGCCGTTCGGCCCGCGTGGTCTGCTGTGCATCAGCGAGGTCGGCATCGCCGTGCCTGACGTGCCCGAGGCCGTCGAGCGGCTTCGCGGCCGCGGCGTGCCGCCCTATGGGAATCCGCCGGGGACTGCGTTCGCCGCCGTCGGAGACATCCACGGCCTGCTGATCCTCGTCGCCGCCGGCCGCGTCTGGATGCCGACCACCGACCGCCGCGCGCAGAGCGCGCCGATCACGGTGCGCGCGGAGGGAGTGCGTCGCACGCCGCTCGCACCCGACGCCGCACTCGAGCCCGCGAGCTGACGCCCGCGGACCGACTCGGTGTCGAGCTGAGAGAGCTCCCCACGTGCGACTGCTCGCGTGCACCGACGCACCTCGTCGACTACCGTTGAGGGCATGTCCGACCTCGACGCGAACAGCCTGATCATCAGGCGTCTGGAGGTCGTCGGCGCTGTCGCCGGCTCGAGATAGGCCCGTCCCCGTCTGCTTTCGACCACTGGCGCTTCCCGCGCCGGGCCCTTTCTCGACGGAGTGCGCCACCGTGCGCCTCACGACAATGCCGACACGACAGGTTTTTTCACTCATGCAACCGCTCACCGAGCAGCAGCTCAAGCAGTCCTTCGTCAACACCTCCCTTCGGGAGCGCAACTCCATCAGCATCCCCAGCCTCGACGACGTCCGGTGGGACGAACTCGACTATCTCGGCTGGCGCGACCGCAAGATCGACAACGTCGGCTACGTCGTCGCCTGGGTCGACGACGAGCCGGTCGGGGTGATGCTGCGCACCGGCAACGGCCGCACCCGCACCCGCCCGCAGTGCGCGTGGTGCGAAGATGTCCACCTTCCGAACGAGGTCGTGTTCTTCAGCGCGAAGCGCGCCGGGCAGGCGGGTCGCAACGGCGACACCGTCGGCACGCTCGTGTGCGCCGGGTTCGAGTGCTCGGCCAACGTGCGAAAGAGGCCGCCGCTCGCCTACGTCGGATTCGACGTCGAGGCGGCGCGGCAGGAGCGCATCGAGACGCTGCGCTTCAACGTGACCCGGTTCGTCTCGGCGGTGCGCGCGCGTTAGGCAGGCGGGCGGGCGGTGCGCTCCGCGACCTGGATTCGAACCAGGACTTAACGGCTCCAAAGGCCGTCGTGCTGCCGTTACACCATCGCGGATCGGTTACCAGTCTGGCATTGCTCTGCTCGGTAGGCTGACCGCATGGCCGCACCCCAGGACGAAGTCGACAGCATCGTCGGCGCGTGGCTGCGCGAGCGACCCGACCTCGACTTCGCCCCCCTGCAGGTGCTCTCACGCGTGGACCGCCTGTCGCGCCACCTCGAGTCGGCGCGGCGGGCGGCCTTCACCCGCTCGAGCCTGCAGTCGTGGGAGTTCGACGTGCTGGCCGCGCTGCGCCGCGCCGGAGCGCCGTATCAGCTGTCACCGAAAGCGCTGCTGCAGCAGACGCTGGTCTCATCGGGAACGATGACGAACCGCATCGACCGGCTCGTGCAGCGCGGCTTCGTGGAGCGGCTCTCCGACCCCGCCGACGGGCGCGGCGTCCTGGTGCGGATGACCCGGCAGGGGCTGACCCATGTCGACGCGGCCATCACCCGGCTGGTCGACGCCGAAGCGGGCATCCTCAAGAGCCTCAGCGCCCATGACCAGAACCGGTTGAGCACGCTGCTGCGCAAGCTGACCGTCGATGTCGACGAGCCATGAGCGGCCGCGACGGCGACGTGCGCATTCGCAACGCCGCCCCTGAGGATGCCCCGGCGCTCGTCGCACTGCGGCTCGCCTGGGAGCGCTCGCGCTCTGCACCCACCGACGAGGAAGCCGCGTACGTCGCGGTGATGACCACCTGGATCGCGGAGCATCGCGAGAGGGTGATCGGCAAGCTCGCCGAGCTCGACGGGCGGATCGTGGGCATGGCGTGGCTCGCCGTCGTCGACCGCGTTCCCGTGCCGACCGACTTCGACCGCCGCAGCGGAGAGGTGCAGAGCGTCTTCGTCGATGCGTCGTTGCGGGGCCGGGGCATCGGCCGTGCGCTGATGGACGCGATCGCGGCCGAGGCGCGGGCGCGGGGCATCCACCGCATCGTGCTGCACTCGACCCACGAGGGCGTCGCGTTCTACCGGCGCATCGGCTGGGTGAACGCGGAGACCCTGCTCGAGGTCGAGCTCTAGTTGTTGCTAGCCGTGACGGGGCTGTTGATGGCTGCCATGTCGGGCGTGGTGAGCAGTTCGGCGTAGGCCGCAGGGCTCATGGCGTTGATCATGAGGCGGCCGGAGACGTCGGCTTTGACGTATTCGACGGCGAGCAGCGCGATGACGGGGTTGGTGGTGAGGGTGGCTTGGTCCGGGGTGCGGTCGCCGAACTCGGCTACGACAGCGTCGGTGTCGTCGGCTACGACGACGGCGAGGCGCCGGCCGGAGAGGCGCAGCCTCGCGCTGGCGCCGCATTCGGCCATGTCATAGCTGTGCGGTCCGGTGAGGGTGCGGGTGCCATAGATCGCGACGTGGGTCTCGATGCCGCGTGCGGATGCCGCTTCCAGTAGCGGGCCGAGCGTGTCGAGTTCCTCGTCCCACAGACCGGCGAAGATCGTGCGCCGGGCGTGCTCGATGGCCCGGCCGATGGCCTGCACGATGGCGTCGCGCCCGCTGAGCGACCACACGAGTCCGGGCTCCTGCTGCGCGGGAAGCTGCTCGAGCGCGGCCTCTGCGGCGGCGAGGTCGGCGTCGAAGCGCTCGCGCAGTTCTTTCAGCAGAGCGGTGTGCGGGATCGCGGTGTAGCGCACGGGTTCGGAGCGGTTGACGAGCACGGCGCCGCGGGCTTCCAAGCGGCCGAGGGTCTCGTACACCTTTGACGGCGGCATACCGGCGCGGCGTCCGACCTCGGCGCCCGTGAGGGCGGCCTGCCCGACGAGGGCCGCGTATGCCTGGGCTTCGTACTGGGTGAAGCCGAGGCGGGTGAGCGAGGCGACGAGTTCGGTGTCGACGGGCATGGGCCGATTCTATCGATTTGCCTTCTCTGCAACTACTCGGGTAGTTAATGAATCCCTGAGTTACTACCCGAGTAGTTGAAGGAGTTCGGATGCGCAAGCTGGTCAGCACGGGGTCGCCGTGGGAGTCGAAGGTCGGGTACTCCCGCGCCGTGGTCATCGGGAACGCGATCTTCATCTCCGGAACCTCCGAGAAAGGCGAGGACGTGTACGCGCAGACGCGCAATGCGCTTCAGACGATCGAGAAGGTCCTCGCCGAGAACGGCTTCGCCCTGGCGGATGTCGTCCAGAGCCGTCTCGCGGTGGCGGACTTCGACCACTGGGAGGACGCCGCCCGCGCCCACGGCGAGGCCTACGGCGAGATCCGGCCCGCGTTCTCTCTCGTGCACGCGCTGCCGTTCGTCGAGGACGCGATCCTCGTAGAGGTCGAGGCTGTGGCAGTGCGGGCCTCGGCATGACCGAGGGTGCTGTCGGCGTGCGGCTGCCGGGTGCCGCCGTTGCGGTGCTTGCAGTCGCCGCCGGCGGCGCGATCGCCAACGACTACGCCATCCAGCCCGCACTCGCCCAGGTCGCCCGCGACTTCGGAGCGCCGGTCCCGCTGGTCGCGGTCGTCGCATCGGCGGCGATGGCCGGCTACCTGGCCGGGCTCGCCCTCCTCGTGCCGCTCGCCGACCGGCTCAACCCTCGCACCCTCATTCCGGTGCAGCTGCTGGTCCTGGCCGGGGTCCTGGCGTTCGCGGCCGCGGCGCCGAGCCCCGGCGTTCTCATCGGATGCTTCGTCGTCATCGGCGGGCTGACGACGGTCGCGGCTCAGGCCAGCGCCGTCGTCGGCAAGCACTCCGATCCCGGCCGTCGTGGCGCGCGCATGGGGGCTGTGTCCGCCGGGATCTCCGCCGGCATCCTCCTCAGCCGCTTCGCCGGCGGCGTGCTGGCTGACTGGATCGGCTGGCGCGGCGCGCTGCTGGCCTTCGCCGCGTTCGTGGCCGCGACGGCACTGGCGGCCTTCTCGCTCCTGCCACCCGTCAAGGAACCCCCGTTCGGCAGCTACCTCGCCTCTCTGCGCGCCCTGCCCGGGCTGCTGCGCACACGTCCGCGGCTGCGCCATGCGACCGCCGCGGGCATGCTCTGGTTCTTCGCCTTCAACCTCGTCTGGGTCGGCCTCGCCCTCCGCCTCGCCGAGCCGCCCTACACGCTCAGCCCCGCCGCGATCGGGCTCTACAGCCTCGCCGGGGTCCTCGGACTCGTCGTCACCCGCACCGCCGGGCGGCTCTCCGACCGCTTCGGCAACCGCGCCGTCATGACGACAGGACTCACCGTTGCCGTCTGTGCCGCGCTCGCACTCGCCTTCGGCCTCGGCAACCCCATCGCGACCGCGGCAGCACTCGCGCTCTTCGACGCCGGATGCTTCGCCGCCCAAGTCGCCAACCAAGCCGGCATCGTGGCCATCGACCCCACCCGATCCGGGGCCCTGAACGCCGCCTACCTCACCCTCTACTACGCCGCCGGCGCGATCGGCACCGCCATCGCCGGAACGATCGTGGCCGCCGGCTGGCCGGCCATCACCCTGCTCGCGGCCGCCGCCGCAGCCGCCGCGGTGCTTATGACGAGAATCAAGCGACGACGCGTCAACAACGTCATGACCTCATACATCTAGCTCTACTTCCGAGCGGGGCGCCGGCGCCTGTGGAAAAGTCGAGGGCGCCACGCATTGTGTGAATAAATATTCGAACTGATGTCTGGTTAATGTCACAGTGCCGTCGTATACTTGTTCACATGTCGAGGGTCGGGTCCGCTGCGTGCGATGCGCTGGCGCGCGTGCGCGCCGTGCTTCCGGTGGACCCCGCGACCCTGTCCGACGGCCAGCTCGTGGGGTTCGCGGAAGATCTTGCCGCCCTGCACCGACACCTGGACGCCCTGGACCTTGCTGTCGCCGGCGAGGTTGCCGCGCGCTCGGCCGACGGAGCTGCGGATTCCCTCGCCAGAAGGCTGGGGTTCAAGACCGCCGCCGGCGCGATCCAAGACATCACGAAGACCTCCGGGAAGGAGGCCGCGAAGCTCGTGGCCCAGGCCACGGAGCTGAAGAGATTGCCCGTCGTCGAGCAGGCGGTACTCGACGGCCGCATCGGCCGAGAATCGGCCTCGGCGATCACGGGAGAACTGCAGAAGGCCGCCGGCAAGGACCTTGCGCGTGCGGATGCCGGCGAGCTTGCGGCCGTCGAATCGGAGCTCGTGGAACTCGCGGTCACCGCGGGGGCGGATGAAGTGAAGGCGCGCGCGGCGCAGAAGGCCGCCGCGTTGGAGCTCGCAGCCATCGAAGACCAGGCACGCACGGCGATGGCGGAGCGCTACTTCCACATCGGCCCGACCGTGGACGGGCAGGCGCGCGTCTCCGGGTTGCTGCCGGCCGGGCACGCCGCCGTCGCCCGCAGCCTGTTCGACGCCTACGTGAACCCGAAAGGGAAGAGGACCGTCTCGTTCACCCCCGCCGAGGAACAGACGCCCGAGGATGCGCGTACGGCCGGGCAGAAGCGTGCCGACCTGTTCCGGGACATCTGCGCTGCCCAAGCCCGATCGGCCGAGGCACCCGACATGGGCGGCGATCACCCGACGGTGTGGGTCTCTACCACGCTCGCCGAGCTCGAGGCCGGGGTCGGCACCGCGTTCTATGCGGGAACCCCCGGGCCCGTTTCCGTTCAGGAAGCCGAGCAGGCCGCCTGCGCCGGCGGAATCCAGACCGTCATCTTCACCCCCGAGGGCGACCTGCTGCGCCTCGGGCGCGAGGTGCGCGCCTTCACGCGCCGCCAGCGCCGCGCGATCGCCGTACGAGACGGGGGCACCTGTCTCATTCCCGGCTGCGACGTGCCCGCACAGTGGTGCGAAGTCCACCACGTCGTCGCCTTCGCCGACGGCGGGGCGACGGATGTCGGCAACGGAGTCAATCTCTGCTGGTTCCACCACCACGACATCGACGCGGGGCCGTGGCACATCAGAATGATCGACGGCCTTCCGGAAGTCCGCTATGCCGCGATGGGGCGCGACACTGGTTGGAGGCCCGCCGGCAACCGCGCAGCCAGCAGGCCCAAAGCTGAAGCGCCGCCCGGAGCACCGCCGCCGGGGTGAGCCGGGGCAACGCGCGTGCCGCCGGAGTGAGCCGGGGCAGCGCGTGGCGCCGCGCGCGTGGCGCACGTGCGCGGGTGCGCACAGGTACGCGGGTGGCACAGGTACGCAGGTACGCTGGTGCGCAGGTGCTTCGCTACCCGGCGTGCCTACACATCGACGGGTTCGAGGCGCGCCGCTCGGCGGGCCGCCGCGGCCAGATCCTCGAGGAGCGCCTCGGTGTCGTCCCACCCGATGCAGGCATCCGTGATCGACTTGCCGTAGACGAGGCCCTCGAGACCCGCATCCGTCAGCTTCTGCGCCCCCGGCTCGATGAAGCTCTCGACCATGACGCCCGCGATCGGCTCGCCGTCGGCGATCTGCGCGGCGAGCTCGTGGGCGACCTCGAGCTGGCGGACGTGGCTCTTGCCGCTGTTCGCGTGGCTCGCGTCGACGATGATGCGCGGCGACAGGCCCGCGCGTGCGAGCAGGCGCGCCGAGTAGATGACGTTGTGCGTGCCGTAGTTCGGGCCGAAACGGCCACCGCGCAGGATCACGTGACCCGCGCCGTTGCCGCGCGTCGTCACGATGGCGGCGCGGCCCTCGTCGTCGATGCCGAACGTCGTGTGCTGCTGCGCGGCGACGGTCACGCCGTCGATGGCGACCTGGACATCGCCGTCGGTCGCGTTCTTGAAGCCGATCGGCATGCCGAGGCCCGACGCCATCTGGCGGTGGATCTGGCTCTCGGTCGTGCGGGCGCCGATCGCACCCCAGCTGACCAGGTCGGAGATGTAGGAGGGGCTGACCGGCTCGAGGAACTCGGTGCCCGCAGGCAGGCCGAGCTCGACGACGTCGAGCAGCAGCTTGCGGGCGACGCGCAGCCCGGTCGCGATGTCGTGCGTGCCGTTGAGGTGCGGGTCGTTGATGAGGCCCTTCCACCCGCCCGTCGAGCGCGGCTTCTCGAAGTACACGCGCATGACGACGAGGATGTCGTCCTTGAGCTTCTCGGCGATGGGCGCCAGTCGGCGCGCGTAATCGAGAGCGGCCTCGGGGTCGTGCACGCTGCAGGGGCCGACGACGACGAGCAGGCGATCGTCCTGCTCTTGCATGATCGCGTCGATGTCGGCGCGATGGCGGGCGATCTGCGCCGCGGCCTCGGCGGTGATCGGCAACTCTGCCTTGAGCTGGTTGGGCGTGGGCAGCGGCTCGAAGGTGGCCGCACCGAGATCGTTCGACATGGGTTCCTCTTCTCCTCCCGGGCGGAAGGCCTTCAGCCCGACGCCTAGAAAGACGAATGGCAGAGAACTTTCGTCTCTGCCTGGCTGAAGGTGGGGTTCTGGTTGCGTCAGAGTGCCGGCACCTCAGCCGGAGCCTCATACGCATACCAGAAACGGTTCATGCCGCTGAGGTTATCACGGTGAGTGCTCGCCTGGTCCGCGGCGTGTCCCCTGGCCGCAACACGGAACCGTGACCACTATGGGGGCCATGCCCACAGACGTCGGCGGCGAGTGGAACCGCGACGCCGCCTACCACCCCTGGATCCAGCGCATCGCGGCGGAGCACGCCGGCGACGTGCTCGACGTGGGCTGCGGCGACGGCCTGCTCGCCCTGCGCCTCGCCGAAGTCTCACGCAGCGTGGTCGGCATCGACAAGGACCCGGTCGCGATCGCCCAGGCCCACAAGCGGCTCAGCATGGTGCCGAACACCGACGTCGCCGTGTCCGAGTTCGGCACAGAGTGGGGCCTCACCCCTGAGAGCTACGACGTCATCACGATGGTCTCCGTGCTGCACGAGTTGCCGCTGCTGCCCGCCCTCGCACGGGTGAGCGAGCTGCTCAAACCGGGCGGCACCCTCATCGTCGTCGGCCAGGCGTCTGCGGTGACGCTGGTGGATCGCGCCGTGCAGTGGGCGTCGGTGCCCTACTCGCGCGCGCTGCAACTCTTCTATACCTGGCGCGGCATGTACCGGCCCGAGTTCGCGTCTGCCGCACCCGTCGAACCGGCGTACTCCTTCGCAGACGTGACGGATGCCGCGGCCGAGCTGCTGCCCGGCGCCGAGCTGCACCGCGGGCTGCTCGGCAGGTACCGGCTCACCTGGGCCAAGCCGGTCACGGTCGCGACTCCCGAGGTCGACCTCGGCGCGATGGCTGCGGCCTCCTCCGAGGCGCGTGCGGGCGCGGCATCCGCCGACAATTCAGAGGACGCCCGCGTGCTCGCCCGCGACGATGTCGATGAACTGTCGCACCTGTTCGATCAGACGCGCGAGGTGCCGACGATCGAACCACGGGGCGACGCGCGCCGCAGCGCGTAGGGCGCGCTCCGGTGGCGGCCCGCCTGACAGAGTTGTTCCGTGAACTCCTCGCTGCCAGAGACCGCCGTTCCCCAGACCGACTTCGCCACGCTCGCCGACGCCGCCTGGCCCGCGCTCGAGCGCGTCCGCGTGAGCGCCTGGCAGGTGCGCTTCGCCGAGGGCGTGACGAGGCGCGCCAACTCGGCATGGCCCGCAGGCGGCGAGGCGGACGCCTCACCCAGCGCCCTCGCCGCTGTCGAGAGCGCCTACCGCGAGCGCGGCCTGCCGCCCCTGTTCCAGCTGTCGGGCAATGACGGTGCGGTGCGGCAGCGGCTCATCGGCCGCGGCTACCGCGTCGCCGACGAGACGCTCGTGCTCGCGGCATCCGTCGCCCCGCTCCTCGACACGTCGACGGATGCCGCCGTCGAGCTCGCCGATGAGCCGAGCGCCGAGTGGCTCGCCGTGTGGTGGGCGGTGGACGGACGCGGCGGCGACGCAGAGCTCGACGTCGCCCGGCGCATTCTCACCGGTGTGCCGGCCCTGTACGCCGGCCTGCGGGTCGATGGGGCGCTCGTGTCGGTCGCCCGGCTCGCTCTCGTCGGGGGCGGGTGGGGCGGCCTCTACACCGTGGCGACACTGCCCGATCACCGCCGGCGCGGCTACAGCGAGCATGTCGTGCGCGCGCTGCTCGCGGCAGGGGCTGCGCGCGGGGTGAGGGATGCCTGGCTGCAGGTGCTCGCGTCGAACAGCGGCGCCATCGCGCTGTACTCGCGCGTCGGCTTCACCGAGGCGGGCCGGTACAGCTACCTCGTCGGCCGGCTCGCCGTGCCGCCGGCAGCGGCCTGTCGCGCCTGAGGGCGTCAGCCCTCGAGCTGCTCGGAGAGCTCGAGCCAGCGGGTCTCAAGCCCGGCGAGCTCGGTCTCGAGCGCACGCAGCGCCTCGGTGAGCTCGCCGAGGCCGACGTAGTCCGACTGGTCGTGCGCCGCCAGCCGGTCGTGTGCGGCCGTGATCTCGCCCTGTAGCCGCCCGATGCGGCGGTCGATCGAGGCGACCTCCTTCTCGGCCGCGCGGCGCTCGGCGCCGGTGAGAGCCGCGCTCGAGGTGCCGGGGCCGCCCTTCCCCTGTGGCGCGTCGACGCTCGTGGCGGTGCCAGGTGAGGCATCTGCCGCCTGCTGTGCCCTGCGCACCTTCAGGTACTCGTCGACGCCGCCCGGCAGCTGACGCAGGTGGCCGTCGAGGATCGCGTACTGCTGGTCGGTGACCCGCTCGAGCAGATAGCGGTCGTGCGAGACGACGATGAGCGTGCCCGGCCACGAGTCGAGCAGGTCCTCGATGGCGGCGAGCATGTCGGTGTCGAGGTCGTTCGTCGGCTCGTCGAGGATCAGCACATTGGGCTCGTCGAGCAGGATCAGCAGCAGCTGCAGCCGGCGCTTCTGACCGCCCGACAGGTCCTTCACGGGCGTCGACAGCTGCGCGCTCGAGAAGCCCAGCCGCTCGAGCAGCTGCCCGGGGGTGAGCTCCTGCGCCTTCGAGCCCGCGCCGATCGTATAGCTCGTGCGCAGCCGGCCGATGACCGTGCGCACCGGCTCATCGAGCACGTCGTCGAGCTCGTCGAGGCGCTGCGTGAGGGTCGCGACCTTCACCGTCTTACCGCGCTTCACGCGGCCCGTCGTGGGGCTGACCGTGCCCGAGATCAGCCCGAGCAGGGTCGACTTGCCCGCCCCGTTGACGCCGAGCACGCCGCTGCGCTCACCCGGCGCGATGCGCCAGGTGATGTCGCGCAAGACCGCGCGCCGGTCTCCATTCGGCTTCGCCGAGTCGACCAGCGAGGGCGGCTTCGCCGAGTCGACCAGCGAAGGCGAGGACGCCTCGGCTGCGAGCGGGAACTCGACCGACACGTCGAGCAGGTCGACGACGTCCTTGCCGAGGCGCGAGACGGCGAGCCGCTGGAGCGACACGGCATCGCGCACCTCGGGCACGTCGGCGATCAGAGCGTTCGCGGCGTCGATGCGGAACTTGGGCTTCGAGGTGCGCGCGGGCGCTCCCCTGCGCAACCAGGCGAGCTCCTTGCGCGCCAGGTTCTGACGGCGCGCCTCGGTGGCCGCCGCCATGCGGTCGCGCTCGACACGCTGCAGGATGTACGCCGCGTAGCCGCCCTCGAACGGCTCGACGATGCGGTCGTGCACCTCCCACGTGGCGGTGCAGACCTCGTCGAGGAACCACCGGTCGTGGGTGACGACCACGAGGGCGCCGGCGCCTGCGGCCCAGCGCGTCTTGAGATGACCGGCGAGCCAAGCGATGCCTTCGACGTCGAGATGGTTGGTGGGCTCGTCGAGGAAGATCACGTCCCAGTCGCCGACCAGCAGCGCCGCGAGCGCGACACGGCGGCGCTGACCGCCCGAGAGGGTCTCGATGCGGGCATCCCACGCGATGTCGCCGACCAGCCCCGCGAGGACGTCGCGCGTGCGGGCATCCCCCGCCCACTCATGGTGCGCGGCGTCGCCCACGATCGCCCCGGACACCGTGAGCGCCGGGTCGAGCGTGTCGGCCTGGTCGAGCATTCCGAGCCGCAGGTCACGGCGGCGCGTGACCCGCCCGGCGTCGGGCTCGAGCCGGCCCGCGAGCAGGCGCATCAGCGTCGACTTGCCGTCGCCGTTGCGACCGACGATGCCGACGCGATCGCCCTCCTGCAGTCCGAGCGTCACCGAATCGAAGACGACACGGGTCGGGAATTCCAGGTGCAGCGACTCGGCGCCGAGGAGGTGAGCCATTCCTTCCAGGATAGGGCGCGGGCATGCACCTCCTAATTGGGGGATGCGCGGCGGGTGCTCGCGCCGCAACTCTGTGGCACCCTGAAAGCCGACCGTGCCGCCGGAACCCGAACGCTGGGCACTGTCGCTGTTTTTCAGCCCGGGGGGAACGGCATGAGCGCATACCCGACGCCGCATGCGGTGGCGACGGCGGCCACCCGTGAGCAGCTGCGCTCCGCCGTCGAGCGCGTGTCGTCGCTCGCTCTCGAGCCGCATGCGCGCGTCGGCTCCGTCCTGATCTACGGTCCCGAGGGTTACCAGTCAGCCGCCCTGCTGCGCGACTCGATCCGGCTGCTCGAGGACTGGACACTCGTCACAGCGGTCGCCGACGAGCGCGAGCGCCGCACCGACTGGTCCTTCCTCGAGATCGTGAACGCGTCGCTCGCGCGCTTCGGCACACAGGTCGTGACGCCGCTCTCGGCGCCGGGGTCTCCCGACGACCCCACCGTGGTGGGCCGCAGCCTCGCGCGCGCGTTCGCTGCCGTGGGCGGCCCGATCTGCCTGCTCGCCGAGAACATCCACTTCGCCGACCAGAAGTCGGCCGACGCCGTTCTGTTCGCCGTGCGCCGCAATGCGCGGCGGCCGCATCTGCTCGTCATGTCGACCGAATCGCTCGCGAACCCGACCGCGCGGCTGCTCGAGGGCTTCGCCCACTCCCGCCCGGAGCACAACGAGCTCGTGCGGCTGCCCGCGCTCTCGCCCGGCGACATCCAGGAGATCGCCGTCGAGCGGCTCGGTCGCCCGGTGGCGGGACGGGTGGCACGGCGCTTCGCGGCGGACACCGACGGGAACCCCACCCTGGTCGCGGCACTGCTCGACG
>NZ_JBLRDT010000328.1:0-1940 GCF_057512245.1 Gryllotalpicola sp. CP2-P1 | reverse complement strand
CTGCCCGAACTGCTGCTCGAGCTCGCGGGGGCTCGTGAGGGTGTCGCCGGTGAGGGCCCGCAGCTGCCGCGCGGCACCGCTGCCGCTGCCCAGCACCGTCTGCGCGAGCTCTGCGTTGTAGGCGAGCAGCACCTTCCCGAGCGCCGAGGCGTGCGCGGGGATCGAGAGCCCCGTCTCGGGCATCTGCTCGGTGCCATCGGGCCGCGGGTCGTGGTGGATGATGATGACCTCGTCGAACAGCTCGACGCCGAGCCGGGTCGCGAGCCGGCTGCGCCGGGCGAGCTCGGCGGTCCAGCGCAGCGCGCGGGCGCGCACGTCGAGCGTGTCGAGGTAGACGTTCGAGAGCTTGAGCAGCGCCGGACCGAGCATGTAGCGGTTGCCGTGCGGCTCTTTCGCCACCAGGCCGTGGCTCTGCAGCGACTTGACGATGCCGTGCACGGTCGAGGGCGGCAGCTCGAGGGCGGCAGCGAGCTCGGCGATGCCGAGATGGCGCGCCCCCTGCAGCGACGTCAGCACCCGCGCCGCGCGGTCGATCGCCTGAATCACCGTGCCTCCTCATCGACGCACGCGCCTCGGGCTGCACATTCGTGCGGGCGCTTGACACCCGATAGTAGCCGCGGAATATTCGGCGATGTCGAATGTGAGCCGGATACCAGAGAGAAGCTCCAATGAAGAAGCTCATCAACACTCCCGACGGAGTGCTCGCCGATTCGCTCGCCGGCTATGCCGCCGCGCACCCCGAGGTCAGGGTCGACCCCGAGAACCGCATCGTCTACCGCGCGACGCCCAAGGAGGCCGGCAAGGTCGCCGTGCTGTCCGGCGGCGGGTCCGGCCACGAGCCGCTGCACGGCGGCTATGTCGGGCTGGGGATGCTGGACGCCGCGGTCGCCGGAGAGGTGTTCACCTCGCCCACGCCCGACCAGGTGCAGGAGGCGACCAAGACGGTCGACACCGGCGCCGGCGTGCTGCACATCGTGAAGAACTACACGGGCGACGTCATGAACTTCGACATGGCCTCAGAGCTCGCGGCCGCCGAGTCGGGCGTGCAGGTCGAGACGGTGGTCGTCGCCGACGACGTCGCCGTGCAGGACTCGCTCTACACGGCAGGGCGGCGCGGCGTGGGCACCACGGTGCTGCTCGAGAAGATCGTGGGCGCCGCGGCCGAGGAAGGCCGCGATCTGGCATCCGTCGCCGCGCTCGCCCATCGCGTGAACGAGGCGGGCCGCTCGATGGGCATGGCGCTCACGAGCTGCACCGTGCCCGCGGCGGGCAAGCCGACGTTCGACCTGCCCGACGACCAGATGGAGATCGGCATCGGCATCCACGGCGAGCCGGGGCGGCATCGGCAGGCGCTCGCGCCGGCATCCGACATCGCCCAGCTCTTGGTCGAGCCGATCCTCGCCGACCTCGACTTCACGGGGGCGCCGGTCATCGCGATGCTGAACGGCATGGGCGGCTCGCCGCTCATCGAGCTGTACCTGATGTACGGCGAGGTCGCGAAGCTGCTCGAGGCCGCCGGTGTGACCGTGGCCCGGCCGCTGGTCGGGAACTACATCACCTCGCTCGACATGGCGGGCTGCTCGCTGACGCTGCTGCGAGCCGACGACGAGATCTTGAGACTGTGGGACGCGCCCGTTGTGACGCCCGGCCTGCGCTGGGGGGCCTGAGCAGTGGCGGATGTCTCGCTGGACCTGCTGACCGAGTGGCTGCGCCGCTTCCAGAGCCTCGTCGCCGATAACCGGGTGTACCTGACCGAGCTCGACTCGGCGATCGGCGACGCGGACCACGGGGCGAACATGGACCGCGGAATGGCGGCCGTGGTCGCGAAACTGCAGGAGGCCCCGCCGACCGCCGTCGACGACCTGTTCAAGCGCGCGGGCATGACGCTCGTGTCGACGGTCGGCGGGGCGAGCGGGCCGCTCTACGGCACGTTCTTCCTG
>NZ_JBLRDT010000327.1:0-1959 GCF_057512245.1 Gryllotalpicola sp. CP2-P1 | reverse complement strand
GCGGCCCGAGGCATCCGATCGCCCCATCGCCCTCACGCTGCGACCGTATGCCACCTGGGGCAACGGCACGCCGGGTGCGATGCGCGTCTGGATTCCGACCAGCACCGGCTGAGGGCGGCTCTCAGGCGGTGGAGAGAACATAGAAGGTCGTGTCTTCCGAGCTCTCCACCGCCCCAGCACCCCCGGCCACCGCCAGCGGGGGAGCGGCGCCGAAGCGCACGCTTCCGGTCATCGCGCTCAGCACGCTCGTCGTCGGCACCATGGTGGGCGCCGGTGTCTACTCGCTGCCGGCGAACTTCGCCGCGTCGACGGGCGTCGTCGGCTCGCTGATCGCGTGGATCGTCTCTGGCCTCGGCACGCTGACGCTCGCGCTCGTCTTCCAGCGCCTCGCGGTCAGCCGCCCTGAGCTCGATGCGGGCATCTTCGCCTATGCCAAGGCGGGCTTCGGGAACTACGTCGGCTTCTTCTCGGCGTTCGGCTACTGGGCGAGCGCCGTGGCGGGCAACGGCACGTATGTCGTGCTGATCGGCTCGACCCTCGGGCAGGCCTTCCCCATTCTCGGGGAGGGGAACACGCCGGCATCCGCCCTGCTGTCGACCGCGATCCTCTGGGCGTTCCATCTTCTGATCGTGCGCGGCGTGCGGCAGGCCGCGCTCATCAACACCGTCGTCACCATCGCGAAGATCGTGCCGATCATCGTCTTCATCGTGCTCGTCGCGCTGGTCGGCATGCACTGGCACACGTTCTCGGCGAACCTGTGGGTAGGGGCTGGGGATGCCCGCTCTGCCGGGGCCCTCTTCGGGCAGGTGCGCTCGACCATGCTCGTCGCGGTCTTCGTCTTCCTCGGGGTCGAGGGCGCGTCGGTCTATTCGCGCTACGCCCGGAAGCGGCGCGACGTCGGGCGCGCGACGATGCTCGGCTTCGGCAGCGTGCTCGTGATCCTGATGCTGGTCACCCTCGTGGCGTATGCCGCACTGCCCGTGGCGAGCATCGCCGGGCAGCACCAGCCGTCAATGGCCGGAGTGCTCTCGGCCGTCGTCGGCCCGTGGGGCGGCGTCTTCGTCTCGGTCGGGCTGCTCGTGTCGGTGCTGGGGGCGTTCCTCGCCTGGACGCTCATGGCCGCCGAGGTGTTCTTCAATGCGGCGCGCGGCGGGGATGCGCCCGCCGTGTTCGCGCGCGTCAACAGGGCCGGGGTGCCGAGCAGCGCGCTGCTGCTGACGACGCTCGCGGTGCAGCTGCTCGTCGTGGTCTCGCTGTTCTCGAACGACGCGTTCCAGTTCTGCCTGATGCTCTGCGCCGCCCTCGCCGTGGTGCCCTACGTGCTGACGGCGGGTTTCGCGCTGCGTGAGGCCGTCGCCGAGCGACGGCGAGCCGGTGAAGCATCCGCTCGAGTCGCCGGCCCCGTCGTCACGGCCGCGCTCGCGCTCGTCTACACGCTGTTCCTCGTCTACGCGACGGGCATCACCTATCTGCTGATCTCGGCGATTGTGTATGCGCCGGCGTCACTGCTGTTCGCGGCGGCGCGGCGCCGCAGCGGTCGCCGGGTGTTCCGCCCGTGGGAGGTCGCGCTCGCCGCATTCACCGTGGTCGCCGCGCTCGTCGGGGTGGTCGCGCTCGCCGCGGGGTGGATCGCGGTTTAGCGGGCCGGGATGCGGGGCGCCGCTTTGCTCGACACGCTGCGGGCATGCTCGTGTGGGCGCGCGCGGAGACAGACCTCTGCCTTGCGGCCCGCTTGGTTGCTAGGCGGCGGGGGTGAGGTTGCGTTTGGGGGTGTGGGTGGCTGTGGTCCAGGCGGTGGCGTGGGATCCGAACACCCACCGGATCTCGGGGGTGCCGTCTTCGCCCATGCGGAGCTGGTAGGGCCCGGTGTCGATGGTGGAGTGATGCCACCAGCACAAGAGCGTCATATTGCCGATGTCGGTGGGTCCGCCGTCGCGGTGCGGGTCGATGTGATGCACT
>NZ_JBLRDT010000326.1:0-1973 GCF_057512245.1 Gryllotalpicola sp. CP2-P1 | reverse complement strand
ACCTCCGATGGCCGCGACGATGCGCCCCACGGTGAAGAGCCCGATGCCGGCCGCCGCCGCGGCGAGGAAGGTGCCGACGGCGATGAGGGCGAGGCCCAGCGCCATGAGCGTGGCACGCGGCATCCGCGCCAGCAGGGTCGACACGGCGGGCGAGCCGACCGCGACCACGATGCTGTACCAGGTGATCGAGTAGCCGACCGCAGCCGTGGTCGTGTGCAGCGACGCCGCGATCGCCGGCAGCACGCCGGCGATGACGAACGCATTGGTCCCCACGACGAACAGGCCTGCCGCGAGGATTCCCAGCTTCAGCCCGACGTTGCGAGTAGCGTTGGATTGTTCGATAACCGTCACACAATAGAGAGTACGCAATAGTTCGATGATTGTCGAACCATTGCGTGAGCGACCGGATGCCTGACTACCCCGCCCCCGACATGAAGGACGTCGAGCTCGTCGACGTGATGAAGGCGCTCGCCGACCCGGTGCGGCTGCACATCGTGCGCGTTCTGGCCGACGGCGAGCCGCGGTCGAAGACCCTCGACAACTGGGGCGTCGACGTCACGAAGTCGACGATGGCGCATCACTTCCGCACGCTGCGCGAGGCCGGCCTCACCCTCACTCTGATCGACGGCAGGCGACACGAGATCCAGCTGCGCCGCGCCGAGCTCGACGCGAAGTTCCCGGGGCTCATCGCCGCGGTGACCGCGGAATCCGACTGAGCGGCGCGCACACCCGGGGTTAGGCTGAGGGCATCGGCAGCGGCCTGGATTTGGGCTGGTCGGGGTCACGCATCTGGCTTTGATGGGCGGTGGCACCGGCATCCGTCTTCGTTCCCCTATGTCCAGGTGATCTATGGCTGTCCCTCTGATGCTGCGCACGCCCGCTGCGCCCTACGTCCGCCCCGCCGAGCTCGATGGCGCCCTCGATCGGCTCGAGGCCGCGCGCGAACCGTGGGCGACGCTGTCGCACGCGGATGCCACGACGCTGCTCGCCGCGCGTGACGACGACCTCGACCGGCTGCTCGCGGTAGCCGGCCGGATTCGCGACGACGGCCTGGCGGCGGCCGGCCGCCCCGGGGTGATCACCTACTCGCGCAAGGTGTTCATTCCGCTGACGCACCTGTGCCAGGACCGCTGCCACTACTGCATCTTCGTGCAGACCCCGGGCAAGCTCGCGAAGGCCGGCATCTCTCCCTACATGGAGCCCGAGGACGTGCTCGAGGTGGCGCGCCAGGGCGCCGCGCTCGGCTGCAAGGAGGCGCTGCTCACTCTCGGCGACCGGCCCGAGAACCGCTGGCCGATCGCCCGGCAGTGGCTCGACGAGCACGGCTACGCGTCGACCCTCGACTACGTCGCCGCGATGGGCGAGCTGATCCTGCGCGAGACCGGGCTGCTGCCGCACCTCAACCCCGGCGTCATGTCGTGGGCCGAGCTGCAGCGGCTGAAGCCCGTCGGCCCCTCGATGGGCATGATGCTCGAGACGACGTCGACCCGCATCTGGGAGACGCCCGGCGAGGCGCACTTCGGGTCGCCCGACAAGGACCCCGCCGTGCGCCTGCGGGTGATCGACGACGCGGGCCGCTCGCGCATCCCGTTCACGACCGGCGTGCTGCTCGGCATCGGCGAGAGCGCCGAGGAGCGCATCGACGCCGTGCTCGCCCTGCGCGCCGCGCACGAGAAGCACGGCCACATCCAGGAAGTGATCGTGCAGAACTTCCGCGCCAAGAACGCCACCGCGATGATGGGCGCCGTCGATCTCGAGACGCAGGAGTACGCGGCGGCCGTCGCCGTGACCCGCGTGCTGCTCGGCCCCGGCATGCGCGTGCAGGCGCCGCCGAATCTGACGGATGCCGGCGAGCTCGCCCTGCTCGTCCGCGCCGGCATCGACGACTGGGGTGGTGTCTCGCCGCTCACGCCCGATCACGTGAACCCCGAGCGCCCCTGGCCGCAGATCGAGGAGCTCGCGCGCCTCACCGC
>NZ_JBLRDT010000325.1:0-1982 GCF_057512245.1 Gryllotalpicola sp. CP2-P1 | reverse complement strand
AGTCGCAGGCGCCGCGGCTCACGGTCGTGTCCAACCCGCCGCAAGACAGCGGCCCGGTCACGACGTGGGCCACCGTGGCGATCCCCGGCGGCGGAGGGGCGGCGACCGCTCCGCAGACGGCCGAGGCGCCCGCCGTGCACGAGCGCCCGAAGCTGCAGGCGGTGCCGCCGCTTCCGAAGGAAGAGGTGCGGGCCGAGGCATCCGCCGTCTCGGCGAGCGTCGACGACGGCTGGTCGCCTGTCGCGCCGGCGGTCGATGACGAGGGGTGGTCGACGGTCGCGCCGTCCGACGACGACGCCCCGAGCTTCGAGGAAGACCCCGATGCGGGGCCCGTCGTGAGCGGCACGACCGCGCCGTCGGCGCCCACGCCGCCCCGTGCGGAGAAGGGGCTCGACACGGTCGCAGAGCGAGCTGCTCCACCGGCGGAGCGCGCCGCGCCGCGCAAGGGCCCGAGCTTCGCCGCGGCGCCCAGTTCGCAGCGCTACGGCGAGGCCGTCGTGCGCGAGATCCTCAACGCGCGGTTCATCGAAGAGCAGCAGCTGCCTGAGAACGGCGGCCGCTGATGTACGAAGGGATCGTCCAAGACCTGATCGACGAGCTCGGCCGGCTGCCCGGCATCGGCCCGAAGTCGGCGCAGCGCATCGCGTTCCACATCCTGCAGACCGAGTCGTTCGACGTGACCAAGCTCGCCGAGACGCTGCTCGCGGTGCGCGACAAGGTGCGCTTCTGCGAGCAGTGCGGCAACGTCTCCGAGCAGGAGCTGTGCTCGATCTGCCGCGACCCGCGCCGCAACCAGTCGCTGATC
The DNA here is from genome assembly GCF_057512245.1 of Gryllotalpicola sp. CP2-P1. NCBI lineage: Bacteria > Bacillati > Actinomycetota > Actinomycetes > Micrococcales > Microbacteriaceae > Gryllotalpicola > Gryllotalpicola sp. CP2-P1. The sequence goes on along the minus strand of NZ_JBLRDT010000325.1, from coordinate 1,177 downwards.
TGCGTCGTCGAAGAGGCGAAAGACGTCGTCGCGATCGAGCGCACCCGCGAGTTCCGCGGTCTCTACCACGTGCTCGGCGGGGCGATCAGCCCGATCGACGGCGTCGGGCCCGACGACCTGCGCATCCGGCAGCTCATGCAGCGCCTCGCCGACGGCACCGTCGAAGAGGTCATCATCGCCACCGACCCCAACCTCGAGGGCGAGGCGACCGCGACCTACCTGAGCCGGCTGCTGAAGACCCTCGAGATCCGGGTGAGCCGCCTCGCCTCCGGCCTTCCGGTCGGCGGCGACCTCGAGTACGCCGACGAGGTCACCCTCGGCCGCGCCTTCGAGGGCCGCCGCGTCGTCGTGGGGTGACCCGGCGCCGTTCCTCAGCCCACGACGGTGAACCGCACCTGATGCGCGGCACAGGACACCCGCCACCACCCGTGATCGACTGCATCACGAGGACAGCGATGAAGATCACCGCGGCGGCGATGACGGGAATCCCGAATCGTACAAAACGCGGCAACTTGGGCGAGTTGGAATCGGGGTGATGTGCCCACCTCATGCGGTGAGCATTGTGCGCGGGCGACCGCGGCGCCAGGAATCCGGCGTCACAGTCGGGTCTCCATTCGGCTTCGCCGAGTCGACCAGCGTGGCGGGCTGCGCCGAGTCGACCAGCGTGACGTCTAGAGGGCGCTGACGATCTCGGCCGCGAGCCGGTCGCCGACCAGCGGGCCCATCGTGAGGCCCGCGGCGCCGAAGCCGGCGTTGACCCACAGCGGCACAGAGCCGCCGACGTCGAGCCGGCGCACCACGGGCTCCTGCGAGTTCGAGAGCGGAAGGGGGCGCAGCCCGACGCGGGTCTCGATGATCTCGGCATCCGACAGTCCGGGGGCCGCGACCAGTGCGTTGCGCAGCAGTTCCTGCACGCCGAAGGCGGTGACGCGCGTGTCGAACCCGCTGCCGAACTCGCGGGTGGCGCCGGCGACGATGCGGCCGCCGTCGAAGGCGAGCAGGTAGTGCGACGAGCTGACCCGGTGCACGACGGGCCAGCTCGAGGTGTCCGCGTCGACCCTGAGGTGCAGGATCTGGCCCTTCTGCGGCTCGACCGGCACCGAGACGCCGAGAGGTGCGAGCACGGAGGACGACCAGGCGCCGCATGCCACGACGACGGCGTCGGCCACGAGGGCCT
>NZ_JBLRDT010000324.1:0-1986 GCF_057512245.1 Gryllotalpicola sp. CP2-P1 | reverse complement strand
GCGAGCTCTGAGCCCGCCGTGAGCTGCGAGGTGCGCAGAATGCGGTGGCTGAGCGCCAGATCGACGCAGCGCTGCACACGGATGCCCCCGGCGAGCAGCCCCGGATACCACGAGGTGGTGCTCGACCAGACCCAGCGCGGATGCTCGGGCTCGTGAGTGCGCACGAACTCGACGAGGCCGGATGCCTCGAGCTCGACCGTCGTGCGCGGCATCGCGGCCGCGTCGAGCGTCGTCGCGGTCACACCGCCGTCTGGCCGGCGGTCGAGAACGATGTGCACGACTCCATTGTCGAACACATCACCGACATTCACTGCCTCGGCAGCCGCTCCAGAACACGCGCAGCCAGCGCCGCCGGGTTGCCGTTGGCGGTGTCGACGACGATGCGCTCGTCGCCCCACTGCTCGAGCGCGACCCGGCGAGGCAGCAGGGATTCCCAGGTGGGCTCGGGCAGCGCGGCATACGGCCGCACCCGGTGCTCGAGGCGCTGGCGGTGGAGCTCGACATCGCTGCACAGCACCTCGACGAACGCGAGCGGCACGTCGGCGCGCTGTGCGAGCTGCGCCCACTGACCGCGGGCATACGGGTGGTCGTTGACGGCGTCGACAATGACGTGCGCACCCGTGTGCAGGTTCGCCTCGGCGAGGGCCTCGGCACCGAGGTAGGCCGCGAGCCCGACCTCGTAGCTGTTCCGGAGCCCGGCGCGCAGCATGGCGTCCTCGAGCTCGTCGACCGCCAGATGCGCGGCGGGCAGGCGCCGAGCGAGTTCGGACGCGATGGCGCTCTTCCCGCTTCCCGGGAGTCCCGCAAGGGCGATGAGCATGCTGGCCACGGTAGCAAGATGGACGCATGTGCGGACGCTTCGCCCTCGACGACAAGGTCAATGCGCTCATCACCGACTTCGTCCTCTCGGGCGGCGAGCTCGATGACTACATCCCCGCGACCTGGGTGCCGTCATGGAACATCAGCCCCACCGACCAGATCGGCGTGATCCTCGAGTCGAAGAAGGGCGACGCGCCGGCGCAGCGCCGCTTCGAAACCGCCCACTGGAGTCTGATCCCCTCCTGGTCGAAGACGAAGAAGCTCAAATTCCCGACGTTCAACGCGCGCGCGGAGGAGGCGGCGGCGAAGCCGATGTTCAAGGCATCCGTCGCCGCGAAGCGCGCCATCATCCCCGCGAACGGCTACTTCGAATGGCAGACCGTGGGCAAGACGAAGACGCCCTACTTCATCCACCCTGAAGGCGAGGAGCTGATGGGACTCGCCGGCCTGTACTCGTGGTGGGCCGACCCCGCCTTCGACCGCGACGACCCGGCGCGCTGGGTGCTCAGCGCGACGATTCTCACGGCGGACACGATCCAGACCCTCGCAGACATCCACGACCGCAACCCGGTGATGCTGCCCCAGGAGCTGTGGGCGCACTGGATCGACCCGACGGTCGTCGGCGACCAGCAGCTGCTCGACGAGATGATCGAGGTGTCGAAGGGGGTCGCGCGCACGCTGGTCTTCGATCGCGTCGGGCCGGTCACAGGCAACGGACCCGAGCTGATCAGGCCGCTGACTCGGCCTCAGCCGGACTAGCGCCGGCCCAATACGCCTCTTCAGCGGCGCCCGCGAGAGCGGCGTCGACCGCCTCCCCACCCTGGCGGTAGGCCCCGCCGAGGTCGGCCGCCTCGGGGCGCCAGCCGCCGAGCAGGCCGCGGCTGAAGAATCCGCTCGCCCGCAGACGCTCGTCGATCGTGCGCAGCAGCTCGTCGCGGTCGTCGCTGGGCTCCGGGCATGCGGGCGAGAACTCGCGGGTCCACGTCGTCACGGGCCTCGTGGGGGCGGCGTCGTAGGCGGCCAGCGCGCCGAGGACCGCCTCGACCGCCCGCCCCGCGTCGATGTCGTCGCGGCCGGGGAAGCGCAACTCGGCGAGCACGCTCCAGTGCCCGCTCGGAGCGAGCTGCGAGGTTTCGATGAGGCGCGCCCACGGGGCGTGCTCGGCTT
>NZ_JBLRDT010000323.1:0-2034 GCF_057512245.1 Gryllotalpicola sp. CP2-P1 | reverse complement strand
TGGTCGCGTTCGCCGGGACTGCCCTCACCTATCTCGCCTGAGGGCGAGCTCAGCGCGCGAGTGCGCGCAGCTCGTCGAGGACGTCGACGGCGAGATCGCCGAGATCGGATTCCTCGTCTGCGGTGACCCAGCGGGTGAACGCCTGGTGGAACGCCACGCTGGTGAGCTCGGCCGTGAGCGCCGCAGCCGCCTCGCCGGTTCCGCGCGCGACGAGCGCCGCCGCGATCGCCTCGGTGAGGTGCAGCCGCTTGACCTGCTCGCGCTCCTGCAGCGCGGGGTGCGCCGCGATCACAGCGGCGCGGCGGCGCGCGTAGGGGTGCCGGCCCTCGAACCACTTCCCCGCGGCCCGCAGCGCGAGAGCCGCGGCGTCGAGGGGGCTTGCATCGGCGGGTGCCGCGGCGACGGCATCCGTGAACACGCCGTTGTACTCGACCGGGTCGCCGAACAGCACCTCGCGCTTGTCGGCGAAGTGGCGGAAGAAGGTGCGCTCGGTCACGCCCGCGCGCGCGGCGATGTCGGCGACCGTCGTGGACTCGTAGCCGCGCTCGACGAACAGCTCGAGCGCCGCCTGCGCGAGGCGCCCGCGCGCATCCGGCTTCCAACGTCCCATAGCTGGATTCTAGGTGATGACACCTTCTGACATCGGTGCTATCGTGATGTCAGTTCCTGACATGGAGGTAGTCATGAAGGTATTCGTCACGGGAGCGAGCGGGCACATCGGCCAGCTCGTCACGGCCGAGCTGATCGCGGCGGGCCACGAGGTCGTCGGGCTGGCGCGGTCGGATGCCGGCGCGGAACGCGTCGCCAAGCTGGGCGGCGCCCCGATCGTCGGCTCGATGGACGACACGGCGCGGCTGGCGGAGCTCGCCGCGGAATCCGACGCCGTCGTCAATCTCGCGTTCAAGCACGACAACGGCGACTTCGGCGCGGCGATCGCCGCCGACCGCGCGGTGATCACGGCGATCGGCGAGGCGCTCGCCGACTCCGGGAAGCCGTTCCTCGCCGCCTCGGGCACCATGATGCTCGCGGGCTCGACGGCGCCGGGCGAGGTCGGAACGGAAGACGCCCCGATCGACACCGAGCACGCGCGCAACCCGCGCGCGGTCACCGAACAGCAGCTGCTCGGCCTCGCCGCACGCGGCGTGCGCTCGGCGGCGCTCCGCTTCGCGCCGACCGTTCACGGGCCGGCCGACCTGCACGGGTTCATCCCCTCGCTCATCGCCGGTGCGCGCGAAGACGGCACCTTCGGCTTCGTCGGCGACGGCAGCAATCGCTGGCCGGCGGTGCACAACCTCGACACCGCGCACCTCATCCGGCTCGCGCTCGAGAAGGAGGACCTGCCCGCGGGCATCCCCCTGCACTTCGCGGCAGACGAGGGCATTCCGTTCCGCCAGATCGCCGAGGCGATCGGCCGCGGCGTCGGCGTGCCCGTCGCGCCCGTGCCGCAGGACGAGGCCGCGGCGCGCTACGGCTTCGTCGGCGCCTTCATCGGCATCGACAACCCGACCTCGAGCGCCAAGACGCGCGAGCTGCTGAAGTGGGAGCCGAGCCACAACGGCCTGCTCGAGGACCTCGCCGAGGGGTTCTACTTCACGCGCTGAGCAGCCCAGAGGAAGCCCGCGCTTCAGAATGAGCCCACGGGGGCAGGGCGCTGCTGGGAGTGAGCTGGCGGCCCAGATCTCGCTCCGTCGTCGCCCCTCGGCGACAGTAGATGCCGTTCAGCCCTGTGCAGACCTCGCGGCGGCGACAACAGACGCTGGAATGCCGCGGGCTTTCCAACATCGCTTGTCGCCGCGTGAAGGGTGGGCGAGACGAAACGACAGCTGATGTCGTCGCGCGAGATGAACCCCAGGTCGACCCTCGGACTCATTCATCTAGGCAGCCGCGACGACCTCGAGCAGCGCGTCGCCGTACTGCTCGAGCTTCTTCGCGCCGATGCCCGTGATGCCCTCGAGGTCTTCGCGCCTCGCCGGCCGGGCGACCGCCACAGCGCGCAGCGTCGCGTCGCCGAACACGATGTAGGCCGGCACCGAC
>NZ_JBLRDT010000322.1:0-2040 GCF_057512245.1 Gryllotalpicola sp. CP2-P1 | reverse complement strand
CGGCGCTCGCCGAGCTCGTCGTCGAGGACGGCCGCGTGGTGGGCGTCGAGCTCGCGACGGGTGAGATCGAGGGGGCGGATGCCGTCGTGCTCGCCACCGGCGGAGCGGGGCAGCTCTACAGCCACACCACGAACCCGCGGGTCGCGACCGGCGACGGCGTCGCCGCCGCGTGGCGCGCGGGAGCCGAGCTCGCCGATGCGGAGTTCTACCAGTTCCACCCCACGGCGCTCGCGGCCCCCGGGTCGTTCCTGATCTCCGAGGCGGTGCGCGGCGAGGGCGCGGTGCTGCGGAACGCCCGCGGCGAGCGCTTCATGCTCGACGTGCACCCCGACGCCGAGCTCGCACCGCGTGACATCGTGGCACGGGGAATCGCCACCGAGATGGCCGCGCAGGGCGGGGCGCCGGTCGTGCTGGACGCGACCGCGCTCGGGGCATCCGCTCTCGCTCGCCGCTTCCCGACGATCGACGCGCACGTGCGCGCGGCAGGCCTCGACTGGGCGCGCGAGCCCATTCCGGTCACGCCGGCTGCACACTACTGGATGGGCGGGATCGCGACGGATGCGTCGGGCCGCACGAGTCTGCCGGGGCTGTGGGCCGCGGGCGAGTGCGCGTCGACGGGGGTGCACGGCGCGAACCGGCTCGCGTCGAACTCGCTGCTCGAGGCGGCGGTCTTCGCGCACCGCGCCGTGGCCGACCTCTTCGCGACCCCCGCCGGCCACGCCGGTCGAGTAGCGACGAAGGAGCGTATCGAGACCCTTTCCTCGCCAGGAGAGGGTCTGGTCTCGGTACGCTCGGCTGCGCGCGAGCTACTCGACCCGGCGGATACGGTCGCAGAGCGACCTACTCAACCAACGGGCCGTAGGCAACTGCAGGAGCTCATGTGGGCGTACGCCGGGGTGCAGCGCTCGGGCGAGGGGCTGCGGCATGCGGCATCCGTTCTCAGCTCCTGGCGTACCGACGATCTCGAAGACCGCAACCTGCTCGACCTCGCCCGCGTGGTCGTCGACTCTGCGCTCGCGCGCGAGGAGTCGCGGGGCGCGCACTACCGCACCGACTTCCCCACCCCGAGACCCGAGCTCGCCGAGCGCCGCCGGCGCGCCCGAGAAGGAGCACCCGCATGCTGACCAGCCAGATCATCGACGCCGCGGTCGCGGCCGCTCTGCACGAGGATGCCCCGTGGGGCGACGCGACGAGCGAAGCCGTCATTCCGGCCGGGGCGACCGCGACCGCGCGCCTCGTCGCCCGCGAATCGGGCGTCTTCAGCGGCGGCGAGGTGTTCGCCGCGGCCATGCGCCTCGTCGACCCGGCGATCATCACGACCCTCGAGCTGCCCGACGGCGAGTTCTTCTCGATCGGCAAGGTGCTCGCCGAGGTGAGCGGGCCGGCCCGCTCGGTGCTGACCGCAGAACGGGTCGCGCTGAACTTCGTGCAGCGCATGAGCGGCATCGCGACGCTGACGGCGCGCTACGTGGACGCCGTGACGGGCACGCGGGCGCGCATCGTCGACACCCGCAAGACGACCCCGGGGCTGCGGCCGTTCGAGCGGCACGCCGTCGTCAACGGCGGCGGGCACAACCACCGCTACTCGCTGTCGGACGCCGTGCTCGTCAAGGACAACCACCTCGCCGTGCTCACGGCCGGCGGCCTGTCGGTGACCGATGCGCTGCGCGAGGTGCGCGCCCGCATCGGCCACACGGTGCACCTCGAGGTCGAGGTCGATCGCGTCGATCAGATCGAGGCGGTGCTCGCCGCCGGCGTCGACACGATCATGCTCGACAACTTCTCGCTCGACGAGCTGCGGGCCGGCGTCGCGCTCGTGCACGACCGGGCGAACATCGAGGCGTCGGGCGGTGTGAACCTCGACACCGTGCGCGGCATCGCCGAGACCGGCGTCGACCTCATCTCTGTCGGCGCGCTCACGCACTCGATGCGCTCGCTCGACCTCGGGCTGGACGTGGTGCTGTCGCGATGAGCGCCGCATGATCCTGCTCGACGCGGCCGCGACGACGCCCGTGCGGCGCACGGCGCTCGAGGCGGCGT
>NZ_JBLRDT010000321.1:0-2041 GCF_057512245.1 Gryllotalpicola sp. CP2-P1 | reverse complement strand
CCTCGGTCGTGGTCGTCGAGACGAGCGCCGGCGAGCTCGGCACCGGCGTGGTGGCCACGGCAGGCGGCATCATCCTGACCGCGAACCACGTCGTCTCGGGCGGCGGCACGATCACCGTCACCTTCTCGGACGGCACCAGGACTCCGGCATCCGTCGCCACGCGCGACCCGGGCAACGACATCGCCACGCTCAGCCCGAGCGACCTGCCCCAGCCGCTCGTGCCCGCCACGCTGGGCGGCGACGCGCCCGTCGGCGCACCTGTCGTCGCCATCGGGAACCCGCTCGGCCTCTCGTACAGCGTCTCGTCGGGCGTCGTCTCGGGCACGGGCCGCGAGGCCGACACCGATCAGGGCTCGTTCGGCGGGCTGATCCAGTTCGACGCGAGCGTGAACCCCGGCAGCTCCGGCGGCCCGCTGCTCGACCAGCGCGGCGCGGTGATCGGGATCGTCGTGTCGATCGCCGACCCCGGCCACGACGGCGCGTGGGCGGGCGTCGGCTTCGCGGTGCCGATCGGCACGGCGCTCGGCGGCGGCCGCGACGGCGGCGCGCTGCAAGGACCCGAGATCTAGAGATGCGGATGCCTGAGCCGAAGGAGCCCGGATGAATCAGCCCCACCCCCTCGAGCACGTGCTGTTCGAGGTCAAGCGCACGATCGTCGGCCAGGACGTGCTGCTCGAGCGCATGGCCGTCGCTCTGCTCGCGGGCGGCCACCTGCTCGTCGAGGGCGTGCCCGGTCTTGCGAAGACGCTCGCGGTGAAGTCGCTCGCCGCGGCGATCGGCGGCCAGTTCCAGCGGGTGCAGTTCACGCCCGACCTGGTGCCGGCCGACCTCGTCGGCACCCGCGTGTACCACCAGCACACCGGCGAGTTCGAGACCGTGCTCGGCCCGGTCTTCGCCAACCTTCTGCTCGCCGACGAGATCAACCGCGCTCCCGCGAAGGTGCAGTCGGCTCTGCTCGAGGTCATGCAGGAGCACCAGGTGACGATCGGGCGCGAGACGTTCGCCGTGCCCGAGCCGTTCCTCGTCATGGCGACCGAGAATCCGATCGAGTCCGAGGGCACCTACCCGCTGCCCGAGGCTCAGGTCGACCGCTTCATGATGAAGGTCGTCGTGGGCTACCCGACTCCACCCGAGGAGCACGCCATCGTCGCGCGCTCGCTGCAGTCTGCGCCGCTCACCCAGGCGATGCTCACGCCCGAGAGCCTGATCGAGCTGCGCGCGCGGGTCGAGGGCGTCTATGTCGACCCTGCCATCACCGACTACGCCGTGCGGCTCGTCTCTGCGACCCGGTCGCCCGGCATCGTCGGGCTCGGCGAGCTGGAGCACTACCTCTCCTACGGCGCGAGCCCCCGGGCATCCATCGCCCTCGTGCACGGCGGGCGCGCGCTCGCGTTCCTGCGCGGTCGCGCCTACGTGCTTCCCCAGGACGTCGCCGAACTCGCGCCCGACGTGCTGCGGCACCGCGTCGTCCTCAGCTACGAGGCGCTTGCCGACGATCTCGATGCCGACGCGATCGTCACGCGCGTGCTCGGCTCGGTGCCCGCGCCCGACGTCGTTCTGCAGAGCCGATGACGGGCTGGTGAGAGCGGATGTCTGAGCCGAACGCGCCGCGCGCGGCGCCCGGCGCGTCGCTCGAGAAGCTGCTGCTGCGACTCGAATGGCGGGTGCTGCGCCGCCTCGAGGGGCGCATGCAGGGCGCTTATCGCACCGTGCACCGGGGAACGGGCATCGACTTCGCCGGCCTGCGTGCCTACGTGCCCGGCGACGACGCACGGCACCTCGACTGGAACGTCACGGCGCGACTCGGCGAACCGCACGTGCGCGTCTTCACGGAAGACCGCGAGCTCACCGTGTGGCTCGTGCTCGACCGCTCCGCCTCGATGGGCGCGATCTCCGCAGCCGGCGGACGCGGCAAGGACGAGATCCTCGCCGAGCTCGCACTGGCCCTCGCGCGGCTGTTCGGCCGCAGCGGGAACCGCGTCGGCGCCCTGCTCTACGACGAGGGCGCGGCGCGCGTGGTGCCGCCCGGCACGGGCCGCAG
>NZ_JBLRDT010000320.1:0-2043 GCF_057512245.1 Gryllotalpicola sp. CP2-P1 | reverse complement strand
CGCCGCGGTTCAGCTCGGCGGCCAGAAGGCCCGCGGCGAGCGCGGACTGCGTGGGGAGCCCCGGGACGTCGACGCCGTCGCGCAGGAGGTCGCGGGCGCCCAGGCGGGCGAGCAGGTGTGCCGGGTACTCCGCGCGTTCCCACCAGCCGTCGATGTGCGGCAGCACCTCATCGTGCAGGAGCGCGCGGGCCGCATCGCGCCAGACGAATTCGTCGGGCGGGATGCCCCGCAGTACGCCCGCAGCGTCGGGGTCGAGCGCGTCGTCGTGCACGACCCCAGTCTGACCGCCCTGGCGTCAGACGGCGACCGGGCGATTGACGAACGCGGCCCAGCAGTCGGTGCAGATCACGAAGTTCGGCACGATCGAGGCGCCGAAGATGACCGAGGCGTCGCCGCAGAGGGACGTGGTGGGCGTGTTCGGCGCAGTGGAGCCTGTCAGCGCCGTGCTGATGTGAATCTTGCCGTCGCGCGTCGGCGTCGGGACGCACGGCTTGAACTTGGTCGGCAGTGCGCCGTTGAGCGCCGCGCTCAGTTGGGTGATCGACGTGGGTGTAGCTGTCATGAGGATTGCTCTACTCGCCGTCGCACTCGCCGTCTACCTCCACAATGAGGGCAGACAGAACGACAAGGTCGAGTCGACCGCGGCATGGACCCTATTCCGCGGCGGCGACTGCGCGAGCCGCTTCCGTGCGATTGCGCACACCGAGCTTGCCGAGGATGCGGCTCACATGCACGCCCACGGTGCGCTCGCTGATGAACAATCGGTGCGCGATGTCCCTGTTCGACATCCCCTCGGCGATCAGCTCGAGCACTTGCGCTTCACGATCGCTGAGTCCGCCGATGGGGGTGCGCCGCTCCACCGGCTCGGGTACCGCACTGAGTTTCACGCCGCCCGCCTGCACCGTGCCGAGAACTCGCTCTGAGAGAGGTCGGGCGCGCAGCCGCGCAGCGAGTTCGTGCGCCCGCGACAGCAGACCGGATGCCTCTCCCGACGAACGATGCGCCAGGGCGCACACACCCGCGCGGTAGCGTGCGTACGCCTCCTCAAAGGGGTGGGCCGACTCGCGAGACGCCTCTGCAATGGCTTTCCACTGCTCGGCGGTGTCGGCCCCGCGCAAGCGCGCATACTCGGCCTCGCATGTGCGCACCAGATTCGATCCGATCGACGAGAGCGACTCCTCGGAGGCGGTCTCGCGGACGAGGCCGATGAGCGCGTCGGCGATCGCGTCGGTTGCGGCATTGCGCACGCGTGGCAGCCGCGATTCGAACGCGTCCGCGTGAGCCTGGAGCGCCACGACCGCCGCCTGGAGCACCATGTCGGCATCGTCCTGACGCCGAAGCTCATCGAGGATGCCGGCGATCACTGCGAGCGCGGCGTCAGTGCGCCCACGCCACAACTCGAACGCGGCCTCATCGACCACGAACTGCAGTGCGTAGACGCCGTCGCCGAACTGGGTCCGCGCAAGCCTGATGTGCGCCTCGGCATCGTCCCACTCGCCGCGGAGAGTCTGGATCTCGATGATCTCGTCGTGAAGATAGATGCCCATGCTGGGCGAGACATGCTCTGACAGTGCCGCCCGCGCGACGGACAACGCTTCGTCCCACTCCCCCACAGCGACGAGGGACGATACGTAATTCGACACAACGCTGGATGCGATCGAAAGAATGGGGCCGTACCGCCCGCACTTCTCGAACGCCTCGCGGGACGCAGCGATGACATCGGCGTCACGCTCGGCGACCCCCAGCACGTAGGTCAGATTCCCGTAGGCGCGGATCGCCACCTCGAGGTCGTCGACCTCGAGGGCGAGCTCGGCGCACTCGCGCAGCTCGGCCTCGGCGTAGCCCGCAGCATCCGGTGCAGGCGCCGGCACCAGGGTGCCCGCGACCGCGCGGGTCACGCGCGCGTCGATCAGCGCGTGCTGCTCCCCCGCGGCGGCCGCTTCCGCCATCGCCTGCCCGGCCGTGCGCACGCTGGCCGTCATGTCGCCCTGGTTCATCAGGTCCCGGGCGAGCGCGGCGAGGGTGCGCGCCCGCAGGCCCGGC
>NZ_JBLRDT010000319.1:0-2046 GCF_057512245.1 Gryllotalpicola sp. CP2-P1 | reverse complement strand
ATGTGCTGATGCTCTTTGGTGAGGCCTTGCTCATGGACGAATACCCCCGTATCGAGTCCGACACTGGGTGGATTCGTCGTGCGTGCACGTGCAGAGACATGCGTGCACTGTCGACCGAGATCGACACACGCGTCAATGCATTGACTCCGTGCGATGCGCGAGGCGCGGCTATTCGGGTTCCGCCACCTCGTGGGTGGCATCGCCGCCAGCGCCTGCGGCCCGGGTGGCCGCGGTTGACCACATAAGGAGGTCACGTCTGACGAGGAACCGAGAGATCGTCTGTATAGAAGCTGAGAGCCCCTTTCGTCCCTGCCGGCTCTAGGCGACCGCGGCGAAGTCGTCCGTGAAGACCAGCGGGTGAAAATCCCGCACTCGCGTCCCCACGCCGAAATGCGCGGCGATCGCCGCGACCACGCGCGCGGTCGCATGGCCGTCGCCGTAGGGGCTGACCGCGGCCGCCATCTCGGCGTAGGCCAGGCCGTCGTCGAGCAGTCGATTGAGATTCGTGCGGATGACGTCGCGGTCGGTGCCGACGAGCGCGGCGGCGCCCGCGGCGATCGCATCGGGGCGCTCGGTCGTGTCGCGCGTGACGAGCACGGGCTTGCCCAGGGCGGGCGCCTCCTCCTGCACGCCACCCGAGTCGGTGACGACGACGTGCGCGGCATTCAGCAGGGCGCAGAACTCCGGGTAGTCCTGCGGCTCGATGAGCAGTGCGTCGGTGCGGTTGCCGAGCACGGGCAGCAGGGCGGCCCGCACCGTGGGGTTGGGGTGCATGGGCAGCACCACCGTGACGTCGTCGTGTGCGTCGAGCACATCGGCGAGCGCTGCGGCGGTGCTGCCCAGCCCCTGCCCCCAGGATTCGCGACGGTGTGCCGTCACGAGGACGATGCGCCGCCCGGCATCCACCGCCGCCGCGACGGCGGGCGACAGTCGCCCCGAGGCACGGTCGACGGTCTCGAAGAGCGCGTCGATGACGGTGTTGCCGGTGACGGCGATGGCGTCGGCCGGCACGTTCTCGGCGAGCAGGTTGCCCTTCGCGCTCGCGGTCGGCGCGAGGTGCAGTGCGGCGAGCTGGCCGGCGATGCGGCGGTTGCCCTCTTCCGGGAACGGCGAGGCGAGGTCGTGCGAGCGCAGCCCTGCCTCGAGGTGGATGACGGGGATGCCCTGGTAGTACGCGGCGAGCGCGGCCAGCGCCGATGACGACGTGTCGCCGTGCATGAGCACCGCGTCGGGCCGGCGCTCCTCGAACAGCGCGAGCAGCGCGGCGAACATGCGCGAGGAGAGCTCGGCGAACGACTGGCCCGGGCGAAGCATCCCCAGATCGCAGTCGACGTCGACGCCGAAGAACTGATTCATGCGGTCGAGGATCTCGCCGTGCTGGCCGGTGACGGCCACCGTGGTGCGGAAGCGGCGATCGGCGCGCAGGGCGCGCACCACGGGGGCGAGCTTGATGGCCTCGGGGCGGGTGCCGTAGACGACCATGATGTGCGGGTTCGACATGAGAGTTCCTAGCGGTGTGACGGAGCGGTGGACGATGTGGCGCGGGCGGCCTCGGCCGCGCCGCGATGGGCGCGGCCCGGTGCCTTCACGGCCAGTTCGAGAACGAGGACGACGACGGTCGGCACGAGGAAGACGGTGACCCAGGCGACCACGTCGGGGCCGGGCGCCTCGGGCGTGCGGATCACGCCCGCCCAGAACGGCACGGCCGCGGCGGCGACGACGACCAGAACGGAGCCGGCGGTGACCCGCCCGACGAGCCCGACGCGGCGGCGCACCAGCACCGCGACGGCGAGCACGAGCGCCGCGAGGTGCACGAGCGCGATGAGTGCGGGTACGGCGGTGAACGCCGGGGCGAGCGCGCCGCTGTCTGCTGCGACGGTGCCGAGGGCGTCGTCCACCGCGGCCACCGGGTCGCTCGCCGGTGTGCCGCCCGGGTTCGCCGCGGCGAACATGGCGGCCACGGTGATCACGAAGCCGGCGAAGAGCAGCGTGATCGCGCCCCAGGCGAGCGTGATGGGCGGAAGCGCGAGACGCGCAGCCGCGATG
>NZ_JBLRDT010000032.1:0-18731 GCF_057512245.1 Gryllotalpicola sp. CP2-P1 | reverse complement strand
CAGCGCGAGAACGCCGAGCGCGCCGATCGCGCCGCCGGCGATCAGACCGATGATGAGGGCGAGGAAAGCGGGCATGCGCACAGTCTTGCGAGCACCACCGACATCGGCGGTCAGGCTCGCGCTATGCGGCGACGCGAGCAGGGCCGCCGAGCCGGCCGACCTTGATCGCGCAGGCCCGGGCGAGCCCGATGACGTCGTCGACGTCGTGCCGGCGGGCGGCGTGCACCATGATGGCGGCGCAGGCCTCGGCATCCGCGGCGGCGTTGTGATGCTCGAAATCCTCGAACCCGGCCGCCATGGCGGCCGACGGCAGCCGGTAGGAGTCGAGGTGGTAGGTCTTGCGGGCGACCTGCAGGCTGCAGACGTACTCGGCGATGGGCACGTCGAGCCCTGTCACCTCGCACGCCTTGCGGATCACGCCCATGTCGAACCCCGCGTTGTGCGCGACGAACGCGTCGCCGTCGGCGAAGGCGAGCAGGTCGGGCAGCTGCTCGGCCCAGGTGAGGGCGTCGACGACGTCGGCGGCGCGGATGCCGTGGATGCGCGTGTTCCACTCGAGGAACTCGTCGTGCCCCACCGGCGGCCGGATGAGCCAGTAGGCGCGGTCGACGACGTGCCCGTCGCGAACCTTCACGAGCCCGACGCTGCACGCCGAGGCACCTGAGGAGTTCGCCGTCTCGAAGTCGATCGCGGTGAAGTCCAGTGCCACGGGGCCATGGTTGCACGCCAAGATGGGACCGTGGTCAGTGACACCCCGCACACCCCAGGCAAGCAGGAGCACGCGCGCAGCTTCGACGCGGCGGCGCACGTCTACGAGGAATCCCGACCGGGCTACCCGCCCGAGATCGTCGACTGGCTCGTTCCGGTCGATGCGCGCCGCGTGCTCGACGTGGGCGCCGGCACCGGCAAGTTCACGCGCCTGCTGCAGGGCGAGGACCGCGAGGTCATCGCGGTCGATCCGAGCGCGCAGATGCTCGAGGTGCTGCGTGACAAGGTGCCCGGCATCGAGACCCTGCTCGGCACGGCCGAGCGGCTGCCGCTTCCCGACGAGAGCGTCGACGCGGTCACCGTGGCGCAGGCGTGGCACTGGGTCGACAGCGCGCGGGCCGTGCGCGAGGTCGCCCGCGTGCTCAAGCCGGGCGGTGTGCTCGGCCTGATCTGGAACAGCCGCGACGAGCGCGTCGACTGGGTGCGCGAGTTCGGCGCCGCCATGGACTCGAACGACGCCTTCGTCGCGAAGACCGCAGAGGACAACGGCGTCGGCGCCCCGTTCGAGCCGGGCGATGTGGCCGAGCTCGACTGGGTGCAGCGCATCAGCCGCGCCGGCCTGCTGGCGCTCGTGCGCTCGCGCAGCCACTTCCTCGTGAAGGACCCCCACGCGCAGGCGCGGGTGCTGCGCGATGTCGAGGCCGTGCTGGCGAGGCATCCCGAGATCGAGAAGGACGGCGCGATCGAGCTGCCGTACGTCACTCAGGCGTTCCGCTACCGGCGGGGCTGAGCCCCGCCATCGGCGTGACGGATGCCTCGGCGCCCGCTCTCGGCAGCGTGACGCGCACCGCGAGCAGCACGCCCGCGGTGGACACCGCGAGCCCCGCGACCTCCCACCAGGTCGGCCAGGTCAGCGTCACGAGGTGCACCATCACGACGCCGGCGATCGTGCCGACGACGATCAGCTGGGCGGCGAGCGAGACAGGCAGCGCGAGTGACGCGACGTTCCAGAGCACCGTCGCCACCCACGACAGCAGGATGCCGATCGCGAGGCTCACCGCCACGAGCCACAGCCAGTCGACCGCGGTCAGCGCCGGGGCGGTGCGGTGCTGAGCGGCGGCCGCGGGAATGAGGGCGAGCGCGAGCGGCAGGCATCCGATGCCGACCGCCCCCGCCCAGTCGCGCGACGAGACGTGCGGATGCCGCTCGAGGAACGTCGCGTTCGCCTCCGCATACCAGGCCCAGCCCAGCATGCCGAGCAGCGACAGCGCCGCGCCCAGCGCGTACGCCCCGGGCCGCGCGATGTGGTGCCCCACGAACGACTCGCCCGAGAGCAGCAGGATGCCGGCGGCCGTGATCGCGATCGGCGCGACCAGCCGCCGCATCGGCACCTCTCGACGCTTCAGGTTGCCCCAGATGGCGAGCGCCACGGGGAGAACCCCGTAGACGATCGCCGAGGTCGCCCCGTCGGCGAACCGCACCGACAGCAGCACGAGCACGAACTGGCCCACGTTCCCGACGGCGGCGAAAACCAGCGCGGTGGCCCACTCGCGCGGGCCCAGCGTGCGCAGCGCCCGCCATGCACGCGGCAGCAGAGCGAGCGCGATGAGGCCGAACACGGTGTAGCGCCCGACGGCGAGCGCGATCGGCGGCACGGCCGGGGGAGTGATCAGACCCACGAAGAACGCGGTGGCCCAGAGGACGTTCGCCCCGATGCCGGCGAGCAGGGGCGCCGCGAGCGGGCGAGAGGCGGGCACGAGGTCAGCGTAGGTGCGCGGGGCGGGCGGTCAGGCATCCGCAAGTAAAATCAGGACACGTGGCTCTCACTATCGGAATCGTCGGTCTTCCCAACGTCGGCAAGTCGACCCTGTTCAATGCGCTGACCAAGAACGACGTGCTGGCCGCGAACTACCCGTTCGCGACGATCGAGCCGAACGTGGGCGTGGTGAACCTGCCCGACCCGCGCCTCACGAGGCTCGCCGAGGTGTTCCACTCCGAGCGCATCGTGCCCGCGACCGTGTCGTTCGTCGACATCGCCGGCATCGTGAAGGGCGCGAGCGAGGGTGAGGGGCTCGGCAACCAGTTCCTCGCCAACATCCGCGAGGCCGACGCGATCGCGCAGGTCGTGCGCGGCTTCACCGACGACGACGTCGTGCACGTCGCGGGCGCCGTCGACCCGCGCGGCGACCTCGACACGATCAACACCGAGCTGATCCTCGCCGACCTGCAGACCCTCGAGAAGGCGCAGCCGCGCATCGAGAAAGAGGTGCGGGGGAAGAAGACCGACCCGGCGGTGCTCGCCGCGGTGAACGACGCGATCGCGGCGCTCTCCGAGGGCAAGGTCCTCTCGCACGCGCCCGGCATCGATCTTGCCGCGCTGCGCGAGTTCGGCCTGCTGACCGCGAAGCCGATCATCTACGTCTTCAATGTCGACGAGAGCGTGCTGACGGATGCCTCGCGCAAGGCCGCCCTCGAAGAGCTGGTCGCCCCGGCCAAGGCCGTGTTCCTCGACGCGAAGATCGAGTCCGAGCTGATCGACCTTCCCGAGGACGAGGCGCTGGAGCTGCTCCAGTCCACCGGGCAAGAGGAGTCCGGCCTCGACCAGCTCGCGCGCGTGGGCTTCGACACGCTGGGCCTGCAGACCTATCTCACCGCCGGGCCGAAGGAAGCGCGTGCGTGGACGATCCCCAAGGGGGCGAAGGCGCCGCAGGCCGCCGGCGTGATTCACACCGACTTCGAGAAGGGCTTCATCAAGGCCGAGGTGATCTCGTTCGAGGACCTCGTCTCGCTCGGCTCGGTCGCCGAGGCGCGCGCCCACGGGAAGGCGCGCCTGGAGGGCAAGGACTACGTGATGCAGGACGGCGACGTCGTGGAGTTCCGCTTCAACGTGTGACCCTGGTCATTCACACGGCGAGCCGCATGCAGACGAGGCGCGGTCGTGCGTCCCACGAGGAGACCTGCTCGAACCCGCGTGACGCGTAGAGGCGGATCACGTCTTGGCGCCAATCCCAGACCGTGAGCGTCACCGCCGCAGCGCCGGCTTCGCTGATCGCGGCGTCGAGCAGGGCCGAGCCGACCCCACGGCCTCGCAGAGCCGGCGAGGCCCAGAGCCGCTTGATCTCAACCGACTCCGCCCCCGGTTTCAGCACGACGACACCTACTACGTGGGCATCGAGGTCTGCGACGAGGACACGGCAGCCTGCGAAGGTGCCAAGCGGATCCCGGACTTCGGCGCGGTACCTCTCGGGAAGCTCGCCCGAGGGCGAGAGCTGCCCGCCGGCATCGTGCACCGCCTTCTCCTCTTCCGTCTGGAGGAGGTACGCGTGAAGGGCGGCGCCGATCTCTGCGGCGTCGTCAGGGCTGGCCCTGCGGATGCGGGGCGTGGGCGGGGCGACGGGCATAGCCTCGAGTCTTCCAGGCGGTGTCGGCTGTCGCCATCGCGGCCGGTCGACGCCGTCACACCAGCGGGTCGTACCGGAACTCGCGCAGTTCCTGAGCGCACCGGCACGCGGCCGCCGTCTTAGCCGCCCAGCGCACGGCGTCCTCGCGTGATGCGGCCTCGATGACCGTGAAGCCGCCGTCGAGCAGCGCCGTCTCGGGGTAGGTGCCTTCGCTGACGGTCTCGTCGGCGGCGACCAGCACCGGCGGCACGCTCTCGTCGATGCCGCCGCCGAAGACGTACACGCCGGCGTCCTTCATCTCGCGAATCACCGCATGCGCGGCATCCGCCACCTCATGCAGCTCCCCGAGGGGCACCTGCATCGCAGCACTCGGGAACGAGATCAGATACTTCGTCATGCCGCGAAGCCCAGCACCGCAGCGCGGCGGCGTCAACGGCCGTTGCGGGCGAAGTCGCTAGGGTGCCGACATGACCGTCGAGCATCGCAGCAGCAAGGCGCCCCACTGGGAGCGGCCCGAGCAGGCATCCGCCTATGGCAAGCGCGCCCTCACCGGTGAGATCGTCCGCCTGCGCGCCGCCGAGGACGACGACCTCGACACGCTCGCCGCGTGGTACCGCGACCCCGAGTACACGGTGCTGCAGAGCACCGTCTACCAGATCACCTCGCAGGCCGAGACGCGCGAGCACATGCGCAAGTGGTTCGACAACACCGCGGCGACGGGCGGGGGCAACTTCGTGATCGAGACGCTCGCCGACAGCACGGTCGTCGGCGCCGTGAACATCTGGGGCGGTTCGCTGCCGCTGCGCACGGCCACGCTCGCCATCCAGGTGGGCGGGGACTTCGTCGGCAGGGGATTCGGCACCGACGCACTGCGCATCGCCGTCGACTTCTCGTTCCGCGAGCTCGGGCTCAACCGACTGCAGCTGAATGTCGCGGCGTTCAACCCTCGTGCCATCCGCGCCTACGAGAAGGCCGGATTCGTCGTCGAGGGCCGGCGGCGCCAGGCCACGTTCCACGACGGCTGCTTCCACGACGAGCTGATCATGGCGATCCTCTTCGAGGACTGGGCCGCGCGCGGCGCCTGACGCTTTCCGCCGCGCAGGCGCCTGGAATGTCCTAGATTCGGCGCATGGAACTGCGCTTCCGCGGCGAGATGATCTACTGGCGCGGCCCGTCGCCGTTCACCTTCGTGCGCATTCCCGAGGCCGAGAGCGACGACATCGCCGAAATCGCCTCGATGGTGACGTACGGCTGGGGCGCGATTCCCGTCAACGCGCGCATCGGGAAGACGGATTTCTACACCGCGCTCTTCCCGAAGGACGGGGGCTACCTGCTGCCGGTGCGCGTCGCCGTGCGGCGGGCCGAGGGGGTCGACGTCGGCGACCTGGTCGACGTCGAGCTGGAGGTGGGCCGCTGATGGTCGAGGACTGGCTGGGCGACGCCGTCGATTCGCTGATCGGCCTCGGCAGCGCCGTGCGTCGCGACGAGCCGGACTCGGTGCACAAGGCGCGCACCATGACGAGGCGGCTGCGCGTCGTGCTCGCGCTCGTGCCGGGCGAGACCGCGGCAGAGGCGCGACGCGAGCTGAAGCGCTATGGCGCGGTGCTCGGGGCGGCGCGCGATCTCGAGGTGCGCGCCGAGCTGGCCGGCGAGCTGCTCGCCGAGCTCGGCGACGACGACGAGGGGGATGCCGCGCACGACCGGCTCATCCGCGCGGCTCGGGACGAGTACCTGCACCTGCACGAGGCCGTCGTCGAGTACCTCGACAGCCGCGCGTACCGCCGACTCGTCCGGCTGCTGGAAGACGTCGCCGCAGACGCGGACGACCTCGATGAGCTCGCCGTGCAGCACGAGGCGCGCAAGCACGCTCGGGCGCTGCGCTACCTCGCCGAGGCGCTCGGCGACGCCGAGACCGCGAAGACCGGCTCGCGCCTGCAGGACGCCTTCGGAGAGCGGCGCGACTACGAGCTGCTCGCGCGCTCACTCGAGGGCGAGGGCGACGAGTCGCTCGCCGCGGTGCGCGAGGCGGCGCGGAAGCGCAGCCGGGCATCCTTCGACCGCTGAGGCCCCGCGCTCAGGCGGCGAGCTCGTGTGCGACCTTCGCCGCCCAACGCTCGACCGCAGCGCGATCGCGGAAATCGCCCGCGTTCTTCTTCGCGACGGCCCCCGCGAGCCAGCCAGACGGATGCTCGTCGAGACGACCGCCGAACGTCGTGATGCCCCGGGCGTGCACCTCGTCGGCCGCTCGCCGCAGCCCGGGGGCGATCGCCGCCGGGTGCGCGGCCGTGAGCGTCGTGAGGGGGCCGGATGCCACGAGCCACACCGGCTTGTCGACCCACTGCCGCGCGACGCGGTGCACGAGGCGTCGGGCGTCGGGGTGCCACCGCTGCTCATAGACCGAGCCCGCGATGACGGCTGCGTCGAACTCCTCGAGATCGGCGCCGCCCGCGAGGCTCGCCGGCTCGAGCCCGACCTGCAGGCCCGCCGAGGTGAGCGCGAGCGCGATCCACTCGGCGATGCCGGTCGTGCCGCCGCGCCGTGATGCGTATGCAACCAGAACGCTTGTCATGCGAGGAAGCCAACACCGGGTGCGACCTCGCCGCATGGGCCGATCGTCCCGGGCATACTGATCGGGTGGCCCGGCCCCTGCGCAACCGCGCGTCTCTGCAGATCATCGTCGGCGTCGTCGTGCTCGTGGTCGCGGCGGCCGTCGTGCTCGGGGCGCTGCAGGGCGCGCGCTCGCGCGCCGGCGGCGACGGCGGAAACGGCGATGGCGGCGGCACCGCGGCGCCCACGGCGACCGCGACACCGGCCCCCGCAGAAGTCTCGCGCGCGGTCGCCTCGGTGCCGGCATCCGTCTTCGACGCGGTGGGAATCGGGACGACGAAGCTCGCGCCGGCCAAGATCGACGCGCCGGCGCTGACCGCCGACGGCAAGCCGCAGGTGCTCTATGTCGGCGGCGAGTTCTGCCCCTATTGCGCCGCGCAGCGCTGGCCGCTCGCGGTCGCTCTCGCCCGGTTCGGCACGTTCGAGGACCTCGGTGAGACGACCTCGGCGCCCTCGCCGGAGGTGTACCCCGGCACGGCGACCCTGAGCTTCCACGGCACGAGCTTCACGAGCGATTACCTGGAGTTCACCGCGAAGGAGATCTACGACCGCGACCACCAGCCGCTCGACACGCTGACGGATGCCGAGCAGAAGGTCCTGTCGACGTACGACGCGCCGCCGTACACACAGACCTCGGGGTCGATTCCGTTCATCGACTTCGGCGGCGGCCGCGTGATCGCCGGCGCGCAGTACGATCCCGCTGTTCTCACGGGCTCATCGCACGCGCAGATCGCCGCCGCGCTCAGCCGGCCGAGCTCACCCATCGCGCAGGCGGTCATCGGCTCCGCGAACGTGCTGACCGCGGCGATCTGCGAGCAGACGAAGGGTCAGCCCGCGACCGTGTGCCGGTCGAAGGGCGTGACGACCGCGGCCGCGGCCATGGGCACGAAGTAGCCGCGGCCTCGACGTGGCCCCGCGCCGCCGTTTTCGATAACGTCGATGGCGTGCCCGACGACATAGACGGCTATGACAGATCCCGCCTCGCTGCACTGTACGACCCGCTCGACCCCGACCGCTCCGACCTCGACGTCTACGTCGACCTCGTCGGCGAACTGGGGGCCAGGCGGCTGATCGACCTCGGCTGCGGGACCGGCACCTTCGCCCTCATGCTGGCCGGCCGCGGCATCCGCGTCACGGCGGTCGACCCCGACGAGGACGCGGTCGACGTCGCCCGCCACAAAGAGGGGGCCGACGCGGTCGAGTGGATCGTCGGCGACGCCGCCGACCTGCCGGCCATGTCGGCGAATCTGGTCACCATGACCGCGAACGTCGCCCAGCATTTCCTGACGGATGCCGAGTGGGATGCCGCGCTCGCATCGATCCGCGAGGCGCTGCTGCCCGGCGGCTATCTCGTCTTCGAGTCACGGCGCCCCGAGGCCCGCGCGTGGGACGGGTGGACCCCCGAGCGCACCAGGGTCGAGGCCGACGTCGAGGACATCGGCCACGTCGAGTCCTGGCAGGAGGTGCTCGACGTCACGGGCCACACCGTGACCTTCCGCACCTCGAACGCCTTCGACGACGGCACCGTCATCGAGGTCGACACGACGCTGCGCTTCCGCACCGAGCAGGAGCTGCGCGTGTCGCTCGCCGCCGCCGGCTTCGAGACGCTCGAGGTGCGCGAGGCCCCCGACCGCCCGGGGCGGGAGTTCGTCTTCATCGCACGCGCGGCCGACGAGTCCGACTACTGAATCCACGAAGAACGGCCCCGGAGCGTGCGCTCCGGGGCCGTTCGCGAATCGCTGGGGCGACTACTTGCTGTCGGTCGCCAGCTTCTCGAGGGTGGGGTTGTTCTTGTACGCCTCGACCGCGTTCTCCTTGGTCACGAGGACCGGGTTCAGCTCGATCGACGGGACGATGAACGCGCCGTTGTCGTTGTTCTTGTCGTTGTCGACGGTCTTCGGCTTCTCGCCCTTGCTGAGCGTGGTCACGAGGTCGATCGCGGCCTGCGCCTCAAGGTTGGTGTCCTTGTAGATCGTCGAGTACTGGGTGCCGTTCATGATGAGCGGGATCGAGTCGGTCTCCGAGTCCTGACCGGTGACGACCGGGTTGGGCAGCCCAGCGGACTTCGTGGCCTGCAGGATGGCGCGGGCCAGGGTGTCGTTGGGGGAGAGGACGCCGTCGAGCTTGGTGCCCTTGGCGTAGTTGCCCGTGATGAGGTCGGTCATGCGCTTCTGCGCGTTCTGCGCGAGCCAGCCCTGGGTGACGACCTTCTGGAAGTCGGTCTGGCCCGAGACGACCTTGAGGGTGCCGTCGTCGATCTTCGGCTGCAGAACGCTGATGGCGCCGTCGAAGAAGACCTTCGCGTTGGCGTCGTCGGGCGAACCGGCGAAGAGCTCGATGTTGTAGGGGCCGGAGCCCTTCTGCTTCTTCAGGCCGTCGAGCAGGGCCTGGGCCTGCAGCTCACCGACGTGGAAGTTGTTGAACGCGACGTAGTAGTCGACGTTCTTGGTGTTCAGGATGTTGCGGTCCCAGGCGATGACGATCGCGCCGTCCTTCTTCGCGGTGGCGACCTGCGTGCCCAGCTGCGAGCCGTCGGCCGCGCCGATGATGACGACCTTGGCGCCCTTGGTCAGCATCGAGTTGATCTCCGACTGCTGGCTCGGAACCGGGCTCGACGCGTCTGCGTACTGGATGTCGGCCTTGAAGCCGGCCTTCTCGATCGAGTTCTTGAAGTCCTGACCCGCGAGCACCCAGTTCTGGGAGGTCTTGGCGGGCAGGGCGACGCCGATCAGCGAGCCCTTCGGGACCGATGACGACGAGCTGCCGCTGTCGCCCGAGCCGCTCGTGGTGCGGCCCGTCGAGCAGCCGCTCAGCGTCAGCGCTGCGGCCGCCGCGACGGCGGCGATGCCGACGATGTACTTCTTCTGCATGTGATTGCCTTTTCTTCTCTTCTTCGAGCGTGGGCGGCGGTGTGCACCGCCCGGATTTCTACCTGCTCCGCTTAGGGCAGGGAGACTGTGGACTGGTCGTCGATCGACTTCGGCGGCGTGACGGCGTCGGCCGGGGCATCCGCATTGCCCTTGCCGCGACCCCCGGTCGCGCCGCGCAGCAGGCGGCCGGTCAGCGACGGGCGGCCCTGCGTCTTGGAGTAGACGTCGAACGCGACCGCGAGCAGCAGCACGAGACCGCGGATGATCTGCTGCAGGTTCGACTCCGCGCCGACCAGCTGCAGGCCGTTCTGCAGGAGCGCCATGACGAGCGCACCCACGATCGAGCCTGCGACGGTTCCGATGCCGCCCGAGACCGCGGCGCCACCGACGAAGACCGCCGCGATGGCGTCGAGCTCCCAGCCGGTGCCGTCGGCGGGGCCCGACGCGCCGGCGTAGCCGACGTAGACCATGCCCGCGATCGCCGCGAGGACCGACATGTTCGCCATGACGAAGAAGTTGACCTTGCGGATGTTCACGCCCGAGAGCGCCGCGGCGTTGGCGTTGCCGCCGACCGCGTAGACCTGGCGGCCGAAGATCGTGTTCCGGGTGAGGAAGCCGTAGAGGATGGTCAGGATGCCGGCGATGATCGCCACCACCGGGAAGCTGGTGCCGGCCGAGCCCGCGGCGAACAGGTACGTGCCGAACAGGGTGATCGCGACCAGGATGCCGGTGCGCACGATGCTGACCCACAGGGGGATGACCTCGGCGCCCATCTTGCGGCGCTTGGCGCGGCCCCGCGCCTCGATCCAGATGAGGGCGGCCACGGTGATCAGGCCGAGCAGCAGGGTGCCGTTGCTGAAGCCGGTGTTCGGCCCGAAGTCGGGAATGAAACCGCCGCCGATGACCTGGTAGGAGCTCGGCACGCTGACCGAGGTCGAGCTGCCGATCCACTGGTTCGCACCGCGGAAGATCAGCTGGCCGGCCAGCGTCACGATGAACGCCGGGACGCGCACGTAGGCGACCCAGAAGCCCTGCCAGGCGCCGACGAGGGCGCCGACGACGAGGCCGAGGATGATCGCCTCCCACCACGACCAGTGCCACTGGCTCATCGCCTGCGCGACGATGATGCCGACGAAGGCGGCGACCGATCCGACCGACAGGTCGATGTGGCCGGCGATGATCACCATCACCATGCCGAGCGCCAGGATCAGGATGTAGGAGTACTGCTGGAAGACGTTGATCACGTTCGTCGGGTTGAGCGTGAGTCCGTGGGTCCAGGCCTCGAAGATGATGACGATCGCGATGAGCGCGATGATCATGCCGTACTGGCCCGCGCTCGAGCTGCGGCCGCCGAAGAGCTGACGGAGGGGGTTCATCTAGATCAGTGCATCCTTCTTGACGCTGGTCATGCTGCGCATGAGGGTTTCGGGGGTCGCCTCGGCGACCGGGAATTCATCGGTGATGGCGCCCTCGAAGATCGTGTAGATCCGGTCGGAGAGGCCGAGGAGCTCGGGCAGCTCGGACGAGATCAGGATCACGCCCTTGCCCTGGTCGGCGAGCTGCTGGATGATTCGGTAGATCTCGAACTTCGCGCCGACGTCGATGCCGCGCGTGGGCTCGTCGAGGATGAGCAGGTCGGGGTCCGTGAACATCCACTTCGAGAGCACGACCTTCTGCTGGTTGCCGCCCGAGAGCTTCGAGACGCCCTCTTCGACGGTCGGCACCTTGGTGCGCAGCAGCTTGCGGTACTGCTCGGCGACGTCGTACTCCTTCAGCGAGTCGACGACGCCGCCGGTCGAGATCTTCTGCAGGTCGGCGGCGACCGTCGAGCGCTTCACCGAGTCGAGCAGGTTGAGCCCGAGGGCCTTGCGGTCCTCGCTGACGTAGCCGATGCCGGCCTCGATCGCCTGGCGGACCGTGTTGACCTTGATCTCGCGGCCGTCCTTGAAGACCTGGCCGCTGAGCCAGGTGCCGTAGCTGCGGCCGAAGAGGCTCATGGCGAGCTCGGTGCGGCCGGCGCCCATGAGGCCCGCGAAGCCGACGATCTCGCCGCGGCGCACCGTGAAGCTCTCGTTCTTGCAGACGAGGCGCGACGAGTCGAGCGGATGCTGCACCGTCCAGTTCTTCACCTCGAAGAACACGTCGCCGATGTGGGGCGTGCGGTCGGGGAAGCGGCTCTCGAGGGAGCGGCCGACCATGCCGCGGATGATGCGGTCCTCGTCGACGCCCGTGTGCACGTCGAGGGTCTCGATCGTGCGGCCGTCGCGGATGATGGTGATGTCGTCGGCGACCTGCTCGATCTCGTTCAGCTTGTGGCTGATCATGATCGAGGTGACGCCGCGGGCCTTGAGGCCCACGATGAGGCTCAGCAGGTGCTGCGAGTCGGTCTCGTTGAGCGCCGCGGTGGGCTCGTCGAGGATCAGCAGCTTGACGTTCTTGTGCAGCGCCTTCGCGATCTCGACGAGCTGCTGCTTGCCGACGCCGAGGTTCTTGATCTGCGTGTCGGGATCTTCGTCGAGGCCGACGCGGGCGAGCAGCTCGCGTGCGCGGATCTGCGCCTCGGTCCAGTCGATGACGCCGCGCTTGCCGATCTCGCTGCCGAGGAACAGGTTCTCGGTGATCGAGAGCTCGGGGATGAGCGCCAGCTCCTGGTGGATGATGACGATGCCGGCTTCTTCGGACTGCTTGATGTTCGAGAACTGCACGACCTCGCCCTGATAGACGATGTCGCCGCTGTAGGTGCCATACGGGTACACGCCCGACAGCACTTTCATCAGCGTCGACTTGCCGGCGCCGTTCTCGCCGCAGATCGCGTGGATCTCGCCGGCCTTGACGGTCATGCTGACCTCGGAGAGCGCCTTGACGCCCGGGAATTCCTTGGTGATGGAGCGCATCTCCAAGATGGTGTGATTGCTCACCTGTTCTCTTCACTCCTCGTCGGTGCATCCGCGACGGGGAGCACTGAGACTCCGTCGTCAGGGAATGACGGCCTCATGTGAACGATCACATCTGAGGCCGAAGCAGATCATAAGCCGACCTCGCTGGGAGTTGTCAAACCGGGGTGCGTTCTAGGCGCGACGCGCCGGCCCGCTCGACCGGCGCACGACGAGATGCGGCTGCACGTCGACCGTGTCGTCGTCGCGCCCCTGCAGCAGCATCTGCACGCAGCGCCTGCCGAGCTCGGCGAAGTCCTGGTGAACCGTCGTGAGGGGCGGCCAGAAGTGCTCGGCCGAGGGGATGTCGTCGAAGCCGATCACGCTGATGTCCTCGGGAACCCGCACCCCGAGCGAATGCGCCGCGTGCAGCACCCCGAGCGCCATCTCGTCGTTCGAGCAGAAGAACGCCGTGGCGTCGTTCGCCATGATGAGCTGCCGCCCGGCGAAGTAGCCGAACTCAGCCGTCCAGTCGCCGCGGATCGGCGGCAGGGTCGGCAGCTCGCGGTCGGAGAGCTCGAGAAGGTAGCCCTGCATGCGGGCATCCGCCTCGATCCAGTCCTGCGGGCCCGCGAGGTGGCGGATGTACTGGTGACCCAGCTCCGCGAGGTGCGCCGTCGCGGCGCGAGCGCCGGCGGCCTGGTCGACCCAGAGCGCCTGCGGGTCGCCGTCGAGGCCCGAGCGCAGCGTGACCATCGGCGGCAGATCGGCGAGCGTCGCGAGTGTCTCGAAGACGCGCTGCTGCGGGGCGATGACCACGAGCCCCTCGACATCCTGCTCGATCATGCGATCGACGGCCGCGACGATCGCCTCCTCGTCGATGCGGGTGAGGTGCGCGGTGTTCACGTAGAAGCCCTCGGCGGCGGCCGCCGCCTCGATCGCCTGCACGGTGAGCGCTGGGCCGTAGGTGGCGCGGATGGAGGCGAGCACCCCGATGGTGCGGGAGCGGCTCGTCTTGAGGGCGCGGGCGGCCCGGTTCGGACGGTAGTGCAGCTCCTCCATCGCGGCGAGAACGCGATCGCGCGTCTCGGGCCGAAGGGCCTCGGAGTTGTTCAGCACTCGCGACACCGTCTGATACGAGACCCCCGCCAGCCGCGCCACGTCCCGCATGTTGGGGGCCCGCGTGCGCGGGGAGTCCGTGCGCGCGGAGTCGGGGGAGCTCATCTGTGCCTCTCATTGGGGATGTGTTCGTTCACATCGCCGCGGAGACATTATGCCTAAGCCGGCGATGCCTCCCGAGTGAGGGTCGTCCCGGTGAGCTCTTCTGCGGCTCGCCACAGGCGCTGCGCGACCTCGAGTGAGCGAGCGCTGCGCGGGATGCCGGCGCGATGGGTCGGGCCCACGAGGCCGAGGCGCCCGCCGGGGCCGTAGTAGGCGCCTTGCTCGGCATCGGGCGACGTCGCGGCGAAGAGCAGCGGCTCGGCGCCCGGTTCAACGCCCTGGGAGGGAAGCAGGGTGCGGCGGATCGGCGGAAGCTGCTCGCTGTCGGCGCGCCCCAGGTTGCGCCCGGCCGTCTGCAGGTTCGTGCGCGTGTACCCGGGGTGGGCGGCGGTGCTGAGCAGGTCCCAGCCGCGTTGCTCGGCGATCACCGCCAGCTGGCGGGCGAGCAGCAGGTCGGCGAGCTTGGACTGGGCGTAGGCGCGCTGCGGTGAGAAGCGCCGCCGGGTCCAGTTCAGATCGTCGAACCGGATGCGCCCGAAGTTCGCGGTGCCGCTGGACATCGTCGCAACGCGCGCGCCCGGCGTGCGCAGGAGTGTCGGCAGAAGCAGGTTCGTCAGGGCGAAGGGCCCGAGGAAGTTGGTTCCGAACTGGAGCTCGAAGCCGTCCACGGTCTCGATCCGGTGCGGGGGCACCATCACACCGGCGTTGTTGACGAGGGCGTGCAGTGGCTCGCGGTCGTCGACGACGGATGACGCGAATTCGCGCACCGAGCCGAGGTCCGCGAGGTCGAGACGTCGCACCTCGATGCGCGCAGCGGGCGCCTCGGCCAGGATCGCGGACCTGGCCTGCTCGCCCTTCTCCGGTGTGCGCACGGCCATCACGACGTCGGCGCCCGCGAGGGCCAGTCGCCTGGCGGCCTCGCGCCCGGTGCCGCTGTTCGAACCGGTGACGATGAAACGCCGCCCGTGCTGTGGGGGCAGGTCGTAGTACATGGGATGCTCCTCGGGAGGGATAATAGAACTGGTGGTCTGTTGGTCTTGAGAGTAACAGACCGATGGTCTGTTAAGCCAGAGGAGGATGAATGACGACCGAGTTCGCCCGCGCCCGGAGCGCGGAGCAGCGCGCGGCCCGTCGCAGCGCGATCCTGCACACCGCCGCCCAGGAGTTGGGCGGCGGAACTCGCGTCGCCGACCTCAGCCTCAACGAGCTCGCGCGGCGCGTCGGCCTCGCCAAGTCCAACGTGCTGCGCTACTTCGAGACGCGCGAGGCGGTGCTGCTCAGCTTGCTCGACGAGGTCTATGGCGAGTGGCTCGATGCGCTCGAAGGCGAGCTGGGGGCCGGCGGGTCTGCGGGCGGCTCCGGCCGGCCCCCCTCGGCGGCGCCGGCCGTGGTCGAGCGCATCGCCGATGCGATCGCGCGCACGGTGGCCGAGCGCCCCGTCCTCGCAGAGCTGGTGGCGAATTCGACGACGGTCCTCGAGCACAATGTCTCGGCGCAGATCGCAGCCGACTACAAGCGCCGCGCGTTCGCGCAGGCCATGCGACTCGTGCAGATCGTCGAGCGACAGCTCGGGGAGCTTCCGGACGCGAGCCGACTCGTGCTCGCGGCATCCGTCAACCTGGTCATCGGCGGGGCGTGGGGCATGTGCCGCCCCTCGCCGGGCATGGCACGTGCCTACGAGCAGCACCCCGAGCTCGCCGCGATGCGCCTCGACTACCGGCAGAGCCTGCATGAGCTCGTCGCGACGACGCTGGCCGGGCTGCTCTCGCGGCCGGCATCCGAGCAGCTGCTCTCGGTGGTGGATGTCGGAGGCAGGCCGTAGCGTCGAGCCATGACGGTTCCCGACGACGAGAAGACCGTGCTCAAGCGCTATCTGCAGCGTCAGCGCGACGCGCTGCTGTGGAAGCTCGACGGGCTGAGCGAGCGGCAGGCCAGGTGGCCTGTCACGCCGACGGGCACCAATCTGCTCGGCCTCGTGAAGCATGTCGCCCACATGGACTACGGCTACTTCGGCGAGGTCTTCGATCGGCCTGCGAGCGACCCGCTGCTGCTCGACCTCGACGCTGCCGACGACAACGACGATCTGTGGGCGCGAGCCGACGAGCCCATGGGCGAGGTGATCGCGTTCTACGGGCGCGCCTGGGCACACGCCGACGCCACGATCGACGCCCTGCCGCTCGACGCGCGCGGCACGGTTCCGTGGTGGCCGGAAGAACGCAGGCACCCGACGCTGCACACGGTCCTTGTTCACCAGGGCCACGAGTCGGCTCGGCACGCAGGGCATGCCGACATCGTGCGCGAGCTGCTCGACGGCGCGGCAGGCATGAACCCCGAGTTCCCCAACCTTCCCGAGCGCGACGAAGCCTGGTGGGGCGACTACCGGGCCAAGCTGCAGCGCATCGCCGAGCGGTTCCCCGCCTAGGGCTCCGCGGTCTCGGGCGGCCGCCGCACGAAGAACGCGCCGACGATCGCGCCGAGCGACACGATCGCGCCGATGAGGAATGCCGCACGCACGCCCGACGCCTGTGCCGGCAGCTCGGCCACGCCGCGTGTCGTCGCAGCCAGCGTCACCGCCGCGAGGATCGTCACGAACACCGCGGTGCCGACGGCGCCCGCCACCTGCTGCACGGTGCCCACGATGGCGCTCGCATGCGAGTAGAACTGCTTGGTCACCGAGCCGAGCGCCGCGGTGAACAGCGGGGTGAACATGAGTGCGAGCCCGAAGCTCAGCACGATGTGCGCCGCGAGGACGACCCAGATCGACGCGTGATCGCTCGAGAACAGGGCGAGGAACCACAGGTCGGCCGAGACGATCACGGCGCCCGGCACGAGCAGCACCGTCGGACCCCGTCGGTCATAGACGCGGCCGACGGCCGGGGCGAACAGCCCCATCACGAGACCGCCGGGAAGCAGCAGCAGCCCTGCGAGCAGCGAGCTGATGCCGAGCACCGTCTGCATGTAGATCGGCAGCACGATGATCGTGCCGAAGAGCGCGACCATCATGATCACCATCACGACGACCGAGATCGTGAAGTTCCGCACGAGGAACGGCCGCAGATCGAGCAGTGCGCGCTCGCGTCGGGCGAGCCGGCGCTGCCTGAGGACGAAGAGCGTGAGCGCGATCGCACCGACGGCGAGCGCGGCGACCATGACCCACATCGCCCGGCCGCCGCCCGAGGCATCCGTCGCCCCGCCGATCTGCGCGAGGCCGAAGACCAGGCCGCCGAAGCCGAGCGCGGCGAGCGGGATCGAGAGCGCGTCGAGCGGTGCCCGCGTGGGCGGGCTCACGTTCTCGACGCTCAGGATTCCGATCACGAGCATGGCGACGGCGATGGGAAGCACGATGATGAACATCCACCGCCAGGACAGCGAGTTGAGCACGAGCCCCGAGATCGTCGGCCCGATCGCGGGCGCCACCGAGATCACGGTCGACACCCGGCCCATCAGACGCCCGCGCTCGTGGGGCGGCACGAGCTCCATGATGGTCGTCATGAGCAGCGGCATCATGATCGCCGTGCCGCACGCCTGTGTCACTCGCGCCACGAGCAGGATCGTGAACCCGGGGGCGACGGCTGCGAGCAGCGTGCCGGCCGAGAAGAAGCTCATGGCGAGGATGAACGCCGGGCGCGTTTCGAGCCGCTGCAGCAGCCAGCCCGTGACGGGGATCACGACCGCCATCGTCAGCATGAACACCGTCGTGAGCCACTGCGCGAGCTCGACGGAGATGCGCAGATCGACGACGAGATGCGGGATCGCGACGCCCATGATCGTCTCGTTGAGGATCACGACGAAGGTCGCGCCGAGCAGCAGCCAGATGACGCGGCTCGCGCGCGCGTCGAGGGTCGCCGGAGCCTGGTCGGTGAGCGTCATTCCCCCAGGGTAGAGACGACCGACGACATCGGGGCGGTGCAGTGGGGAAGGCCCCGCCGTTCCGGTACGCTGGGGCGCAGCACCACCAACCGAATATCGGGCCGACAGGCCGCCGCGGGAGAGCTGCCCGGCGCAGCACCGAAGGAGCAATCCTCCCCGACAATCTCTCAGGTACACGTACCGCGGCAGGCTGGCCACTCTGAAGAGCGGAATTGCGGAGCAATTCCGGGTCGAGTAGCGCGAAGCGCGTATCGAGACCCGGGCCGCTGATTCCCGCCGATGGTGAAAGCGCCGCGTGGTGCGAATCTCTCAGGCACAGAGACAGAGGGGGAGTTCGTTCCTTTCCTAGGAGAACTCTTGTCTGATCGTGTCTCACCGCTGGCCGAGGTGCATGCGGCGGCCGGTGCCCAGTTCACCGACTTCGCCGGCTGGCAGATGCCCGTGCGCTACTCGAGCGACCTCGCCGAGCACAAGGCGGTGCGCGAAGCCGCCGGCATCTTCGACCTCTCCCACATGGGCGAGATCGTCCTCGTCGGCGACGAGGCCGGCGCGGCGCTCGACTACGCGGTGTCGGGGCGGATGTCCGCCCTGCAGCCCGGGCAGGCGAAATACACGCTGCTGCTGAACGCCGACGGCGGCGTCATCGACGACCTGATCGTCTATCGCACAGGCGACGACCGCTTCCTGGTGGTCGCCAACGCGGCCAACGCCGACGTCGTCGCCGACACGCTGCGCGAGCGCGCCTCCGGTTTCGCCACGCAGGTGTTCGACGAGAGCGCCGACGTCGCGCTGATCGCGGTGCAGGGCCCGCGCGCGCTCGAGATCGTGCTGGCCACAGAAGGCTTCGCCATCGAGGGCGGGCACCCCGACGGCGAGGACGTTCCCGCGGCCCTCGGCGGGCTGCGCTACTACCGCGCTCTCGCCGGAATGTTCCGCGAGCGGCCGCTGCTGTTCGCGCGCACCGGCTACACCGGCGAAGACGGCTTCGAGCTGTTCTGCGCGCCCGACTTCGCACGCGAGCTGTGGGAGGCGCTCGTCGAGGCGGGCACGCCGTTCGGCCTGCTGCCTGCGGGCCTCGCCGCGCGCGACACCCTGCGACTCGAGGCCGGCATGCCGCTCTACGGGCACGAGCTCGGTGCCGGCACCCTGCCTGCGCAGGCCGGCCTCGGCCGGGTCGTCGA
>NZ_JBLRDT010000318.1:0-2047 GCF_057512245.1 Gryllotalpicola sp. CP2-P1 | reverse complement strand
GAGGCGCTCGGACGCGTCGCGCCCTCGCCCGTCGTCGAGCTCAACCGCGCCGTTGCGGTGTCGATGGCCGAGGGGCCCGCGACCGCCCTGCGGCTCGTCGATGAGCTCGTCGCGACCGGGGAACTCGCGGGGTATGGCCTGCTGCCGAGCGTGCGCGGCGAGCTGCTGGCGCGTCTCGGGCGGGCCGACGAGGCGCGGGCGGAGTTCACGCGGGCGATCGCCCAGACTGCGAACGAGCGCGAGCGCGCGGTGCTCGAGAGCAAGCTGCGCGGCCTGGCAGGATCGGGTGCGTGAGTGAGACCAGCTGGCGGGCGCGTGTCGACGCGTTCTGGGCCGAGTTCGATGACAGCGACGCCGAGGGATGCCTGAACCGCATGCGCGCCCTCGTCGACGAGCGCCCCGCCGGCGACCCCGAAGCGCTCGCCGAGTGGGGCGGCGTGCACGACTCGCTCGGTCTCGAGGAGGAGGCCGTCGGGCCGTACCGCGCGGCGCTGGCGGCGGGACTGCCGCCCGAGCACGCCCACCAGGTGACGATTCAGCTCGCGAGCACCCTGCGGAACCTCGGCCGGACGGACGAAGCCCTCGAGCTGATCGACGGGCTCGACGCCCCGGAGCTCGGCGACGCCCCTGCGTTCTTCCGGGCCCTGGTGCTGCACAGCGCCGGCCGCTCGGCGGAAGCGCTGCAGACGGCGCTCGCCGCGCTGGCAGAGCACCTGCCGCGCTACCAGCGCTCGGCCCGTGCCTACGCGGCCGAGCTGGCGTAGGCCCCGTCCTGCTCGTGGTTTTGCGTCCCAGCCCGACGTTCGCGTCCTCGCGAGGGGGCGCAACTGTCGGCGCGGGACGCAAAACGTGTCCGCGCGCGGCGCCGCGCCTGGCTAGTTGCGACCGCCGCCGCTCAGGATCGCGAACAGCCGCAGGAACTCGACGTACAGCCAGATCAGGGTCACCATCAGGCCGAAGGCGCCTTGCCAGCCGTATGCCCGCGGCACCCGGTTCTCGACCCCGTTCTTGATGAACTCGAAGTCGAGCACGAGCGAGTACGCACCCATCAGCACCGCGAGGATTCCGACGATCAGGCCGAGCGGAATGCCCATGAAGGTCATCGAGTTGAGGCCGAAGGCGAGGTCGGAGGAGACCCCGCCGAACACCATGAGCCCGACGTTGACCAGGCTGTAGACGGCGTAGCCGATCATCGCGCCGAGGAAGACCTTGGTGAGGCGGTTGGATGCCCGTACCTTGCCGCTCGCGAAGAGGGCGAGCATGACGCCGAAGACCCCGAGCGTGGCGATGACCGCCTGAACGACGACGCCGCCGAAGACCTGCTCGAAGATGCGCGAGATGCCGCCGAGGAAGAGGCCCTGCGCCGCGGCGTACATGACGATCAGCGCGGCCGACGGCTTGCGCTTGAAGGCGTTGACGAGGCCGAGGACGAGGCCGACGATGGCGCCGACGATCGTGAGCGCGGGCACGAACCAGGCGACGACGCCCGTGGCCAGCAGCACGGCGAACAGCGCGACGGTCTTGACGACGGTGTCTTCGTAGGTCATGCGGCCGGTCTCGGCCGAGCCGGCGCTGCGCGCGTTGAAGAGTGCTTCGAGGTCGGGGCCCTGCCCGACGGTGCTCGGGTCGACCGGCTGGGGCGCACCGCCCGCACGGAAAGCGGAGACGCGGTTGAGGGCCGGGTTGTTGGACGCTGCCATGAATACGACGGTAGCCGCATGTGCGACTCCTGTGGCTGACAAGCACCCTTGAGAACCGTGCACGCGCACGCGAGGCTGAACCCGTGCCTGCAGCCGGCCGATCGTGGAGCCTCGGCGCCCTCGCCGCGCTGGTCGCGTTCGCCTTCTCGTGGATCCCGTCGTACTGGGCCGACGAGGTCGCCACGGTACGGGCGGCCCGGCTCCCACCGGCCGAACTGCTCGCGTTCACGACGCGCTACGTCGACGCCGGGCACACCGTCTACTACATCGCCCTGCACTACTGGTCGGCGCTGTTCGGCTTCTCGGAGGCGGCCACGCGCGGATTCTCCGCCCTCGGGGTCGGCATC
>NZ_JBLRDT010000317.1:0-2056 GCF_057512245.1 Gryllotalpicola sp. CP2-P1 | reverse complement strand
GGCGGTGGCCGAGTGAACGGGCTGGGCAGCGTCTGGGGACACATCCGCCGCGACCCGTGGGCGCTCGGCGGCGTGATCGTCGTCGGCGTGTTCGTGCTGGCCGCGATCTTCGCCCCGCTGATCACGGCGATCAACGGGCAGGACCCGTACACGTACCACCTGCACGCCCTCGACGGCTCGGGCGCGCCGAAGGGCTTCGGCGGCGGCATCTCGTGGCAGCACTGGTTCGGCGTCGAGCCGCTGACCGGCCGCGACCTGTTCGCGATCGTCGTCTACGGCAGCAGGCTGTCGCTGACGGTGGGCGTACTCGCCACCGCGGTCGCCGTCGCGATCGGCGTCGCCGTCGGGCTCACCGCCGGCTACTTCGGCGGCTGGTACGACCGCATCGCGAGCCGCGTCGTCGACGTCATGCTCGGGTTCCCGAGCCTCATCTTCATGATCTCGCTCACCGCGATCGTGGCGGCCGCGTTCCCGAGGCCCGTGCTCATGGTGCTGGTGATCGGATTCTTCGGCTGGCCCGCCGTGGCGCGGGTGGTGCGCGGCCAGACGCTTTCGCTGCGGCAGCGCACCTTCGTCGTGGCGTCCGAGGCGATGGGTGCGGGCGACGGCCATGTGCTCTGGCGCCAGCTGCTGCCGAACGTGGGGGCGACCATCATCGTCTACGCGACGATCCTGGTGCCGGCGATGATCGGCACCGAGGCGGCGCTCTCGTTCCTCGGCGTCGGGGTGCCGCCGCCCACGCCGTCGTGGGGCCGCACGATCGGCGACGCCGTCGCGTGGTTCTCGACCGACCCGGCATACCTCGCGTTCCCGGGCGGCGCGCTCTTCCTCATCACGCTCGCCCTGAACGCGTTCGGCGACGGGCTGCGGGACGCCCTCGACCCGCGGGTGAACCGCAGGCGGGGCATCCGCTCGAAATCGTCGGCCGCCGACCCCGGGAAGCCGGGCGCGCATGAGGAGGTGACCGCCTGATGCGCATCGCCCGCCTGATCGGAAGCCGCCTCATCGGCGTCGTCATCGTGCTGCTCGTCGTGACGGCCGTGACGTTCGTGATCTTCTATCTGCTGCCGTCGAACCCGGCGCAGCTGTCGTGCGGCAAGCCGTGCACGCCCGAGAACCTGGCGCGCGCGAAGGACTACCTCGGCCTCAACCTGCCGTGGTACGGCCAGTTCTGGGAGTTCCTGAAGGGCATCGTCGCCGGCCGCACCTTCGGCACGGGCGCCGGCGCGATCGCATGCGCCGCGCCGTGCTTCGGGTACTCGTTCCAGCTGAACACGCCCGTCACCGAGCTGATCCTGACCCGCTTCCCCGTCACGGCGTCGATCGCGGTCGGCGCGGCGGTGCTGTGGTTCATCGCCGGTGTGGCTGGCGGCGCCGCGGCGGCGGTGTGGCGCCGACGCGCCGCCGACCGGGCCATCATGACGGTCGCGATCGCCGGGGTCTCGGCGCCCGCCTATCTCGTGGGCATGCTGCTGATCCTGCTGTTCGGCTTCGCGCTCGGCTGGCTTCCGACGGGCGGCTACGAGCCGTTCGGCGACGACCCGGTGGGGTGGTTCACGCACCTGCTGCTGCCCTGGACGGCCCTCGCCTTCATCAGCGCCGCCGTCTACGCGCGGCTCACCCGCAGTGAGCTGATCGACCAGCTCGGGCAGGACTACATCCGTACGGTGCGCGCCAAGGGGCTCACCGAGGGGCGGGTCATCATGCGGCACGGGCTGCGGAACGCGCTGATTCCGGTCGTGACGCTGTTCGGGCTCGACCTCGGCGCGCTGCTCGGCGGCGCCGTGATCTCCGAGCGGGTGTTCTCGATGCAGGGCATCGGCGCGCTGCTGATCACCTCGATCGGCTCGCGCGACCTGCAGGTGGTCGTCGGCGTGACGCTGTTCGCGGCGTTCCTGATCGCGATCGCGAACGTGCTGGTCGACATCGTCTACGGCCTGATCGACCCGCGGGTGCGCACCCGGGCCTGAGCGCGCTTTTGCGTCCCGCGCCGACGTTCGCGCCTCCGGCCAGGGGCGCAAACGTCGGCGCGGGGCACTAAACCCGGGGCACTAGC
>NZ_JBLRDT010000316.1:0-2064 GCF_057512245.1 Gryllotalpicola sp. CP2-P1 | reverse complement strand
CGACCCCCGGCGCGGAGTACGAGCACGCGCTGCTGTTCGTCGGCACCCTCGCCATCCGCCTGCACGAGCATCAGCGGATCTTCCACCTCAAGGGCGATCTGGCCTCGCTGCCGGCTACGGCCCTGCGCGACGCGATCCTCGCCGACCTCGAGGTCGTCACGGGCCACCGCGAGGCCGGCATCGAGCGCGCCCTCGCCGTCATCGCGGCACGCGACGGCTCGCCGTCGCTGCGCGCACTCGCCGCGCATTCGGCCGCGATGCTGCCCCTCTACGACGCCATCAACGATCAGCACGAGTCCATCGCCGAGCACGTCGCGCTCGCGCGGCGGGTTCTTGCCGAGGCACCCGCACGCCCGCAGGAGGTCGAGCAGGATCTCAGGTGGATCGTGCGCCCAGCCGACAACGAGCTCTGGCTGACCGCCTGGGAGCTCGTCGCCGCCGCGCGCCTGCGCGACGCCGAGCGGCTCGCCGACCGCATGTCGCGCATCGACCGGCTGCTGCGCGGCAGCCCCGATTCGCCCGCCGCGGTCGATGCCCTCGTCTACCAGGCACGCACCTTCCTCTATGCGGGGCGGGTGACGGATGCCGCGAACCGCCTGCACCGCGTCATCCGCGTGGCCGCCGGCTTCCCCGGCTCGTGGCTGCGGCACATGGCGCTCACGATGCACGCGCACGTGCTCTTCCTCATCGGCGACTGGGAGAAGTCTCTGCTCTCGGGCCGCATGGCGCTCGACAGTGCGTTCGACGACCCCTATCCGGCGACACTTCCGACGGCCTACGCCGTATCGGGGCTGGTGTCAGCCGCGCGCGCCGAGGTCGATCACGTGCGCCACATCGAGCGGATGCTGAGCCTGCTGCCCGATTCCGGTGGCGGCGCCGTGCCCTACGACCCCGACCTGCCCGACCTGCTGCGGGCCGAGCTCGCGCTGGCCGTCGGCGACCCGCTCGCGCAGTTCCAGGCGACCGAGACCGCGCGCGTCGCGACCCGGCGCGGCAGCGTGTGGAGCTGGCTGTCGCTCCACATCGATGCCCTGCTGAAGCTCGGCCGCACCGCCGAGGCGATCAGCATCGCCAATGAGGCGCTGTCAGGCGACTCCCCCTGGAGCCGGTCTCCGCTCGCGGTCAGCCGCCTGCGGGCACGCATCGCACTGGCATCCCACGACTTCGAGCAGGCGAACCGCCTGTACGCCGGGGTCGTGCGCAGCCACACGGCCGCCGGTCTGCCGTTCTCGCTCGCGCGCGACCGCGTCGATTACGCCGAGTCGCTGCGCGCCTCGGGCGAGCCGGCCCTCGCCCTCGAGCAGCTCGAGCAGGCCGCGGCCGTCTTCCGCACGCTCAAGGCGAGCACGTATCTGCTGCGCACCCTCGAGAGCATGGATGCGCTCGTCGATCGGCGCGTGCCCGAGGGCGGCGCGGCGCCCGCTGCCGCTCCCCTGTCGGAGTCCGCGGATCTCGCCGACCTCACCGCCCGCGAGCGCGAGGTCGCCCTCGCCGTCGCGGGCGGCCTCACCAACCGCGAGGTCGCCGAACTGCTGTACGTGTCGGTGACGACCGTCAACTTCCACGTGCGGAACATCCTCGGAAAGCTCGGGCTGCGGTCGCGGCGCGAACTGCGCGCGATCGTTCACCGGGGTGAAGGGCCAGTCAGGTCTTGACGGTTTGAGGGCCCGCGCGGGAAGGGTACCTAGACGCCCGGTTAGCCTGATCGAGCCAGGCGGGGGGTCACGCTTCTAGGTGCGCCCCACACCCCCCAACTCTCCCAACCCCGTGGTTCGACCCGACGAGCCGAACGATCCCCCGCCGGCCCCTTAACCGGTCCAGGCGTATCGGGCGCCGGCTCAGCCGACGACGCGGGCGCCGTGCACCGGGCCGGTGACCCGCTCGGCCAGCAGCCCCGACGCGGAAAGGGCGATCTGCAGGTCGAGGGCCGCGTCGCCGTCTTCCGCGAGGAAGGCGACCGTCGGCCCCGAGCCCGAGACCAGCCCGGCGAGCGCGCCCGCCCGCTCCCCCGTCTCGAGCACAGAGGCGAGCTCTGGCGCGAGGTGGATCGCCGCCGCCTGCAGG
>NZ_JBLRDT010000315.1:0-2066 GCF_057512245.1 Gryllotalpicola sp. CP2-P1 | reverse complement strand
CAGGACGACCTGGGGCTGGTGCTCGCTCACCGCGAGAACGGCGCCGTCGACGTCGCCCGCCTCGCCGATGACGCGCACGCGGTCGTCGAGGTCGGCGCGCAGACCGGAGCGGAAGATCGAATGGTCGTCGACGACCACGACGGTGACCGGCTCGCTCACGTCTCGTCCCTTCGTTGCCCGTCGAAGTGCAGGTGCACTTCCGTGCCCACGCCGCCCGCGCCCGGGCCGACGACGGCGGAGCCGCCCGCGCGGCGCATGCGGCCGATGATCGACTCTCGCACCCCGAGGCGGTGCTCCGGAACCTGCGCGGGGTCGAAACCCGGGCCGCGGTCGCGGACGAAGACGTCGGCGCCGGACTCGGAGCCCTCGATGTAGACCGACACGTCGCCGCCGGCGTGGCGCGCGGCGTTCAGCATCGCCTCGCGGCACGCTGCCGCGAGCTCGCCGCTCGAGCGCTCGGTGCTCTGCCCGACCGCGACCACGTCGAAGCGCACGGGGTAGTCGAGTTCGAGGGCGGCCGCGTAGTCCTTGAGGTCGGTGGCGAGGTCGCTGTCTGCGGTGCCGACGCCGGCGTAGAGCCACTCGCGCAGCTCGCGCTCCTGAGCGCGGGCGATGCGCGCGACCTCGCTCGACGCACCCGCACGGTTCTGGATCAAGGCGAGCGTCTGCAGCACGGAGTCATGCAGGTGAGCGGCCATCTCTGCGCGCTCCTCTTCGCGGACGCGCTTCGTGCGCTCGGCCATGAGCTCCTGCCAGAGCCGGATCGCCCACGGCCCGAAGACGCCGACCGCCGCGAGGAGCACGGCGAGGGTGAAGAGGAGGCCGGAGACGACCCCGCCTGCACGTTCCCAGACGAGCAGCAGGACGAGGGCGGCGACGAGGCAGGCGACCACCCCGACCCAGCGCAGAGGGATGCGGTGCCTCACGGGAGGCGCCGCGGCACCGGCATCCGCCACCGGGTCCTCGACGGGCACCGTCGCCCACAGCCAGGCATAGAAGAGGACGCCCGCTCCACCGAGCAGGCTCGTCGCGACGAAGAGCCAGCGCACCGCCGCGACCGACCAGCCGAGGTGACGCGACAGGCCGACGCTGACCCCGCCGACCACGCAATCGCGCGGGCGCAGCAATGGCACGCGGCGCGGGGCGGGAATCGAGCTCATGCAGGAATCAAACCATTGCGGAACGCACCCTGAGCCGCGTGCGGCGCGTATTTCAGGGTGCGGTCAGGGCAGTCCCGCATGGTCACGGGGACTTCCCGGCGGGACCATCGAAGTGTGACGAACCAGACCTCGACCCCGACCCCGCCGCCGAACGCCGAGCGGCCCGAATCCAACCGATTCTTCGCCTGGCTGCGCGGCCTCGGCGTGGTGCGCGCCGACGGGTGGATCGGCGGCGTGTGCGGCGGCATCGCCCTGCGCACCGGCCTGGACCCCCTGATCGTGCGCGGCATCGCGGTCGTCGTCGCCATTCTCGGCGGGCCGGCCCTCTTCTTCTACGCGGCGGCCTGGCTGCTGCTGCCGGACACGCACGGCGAGATCCACCTCGAGCGGATGCTGCGCGGCGTGTTCGACGCGCCGCTGATCGCGATCGGCATCCTTGTGGTGCTCACCTTCATTCCGTTCTCGCACGGGGTGTGGTGGGTCGGCGACAACCTCTCCGACTCCGCATGGTGGATCGCGGCCCCGGCCGTCGTGCTGCGCGTCCTGTGGAACCTCGCCATCATCGGCGCCATCGTGTGGTTCGTCGTGTGGCTCGTCGGCAGGGTGCGCAACACGCCTCGCGGCGAGCGCCCGAACTGGACCCGGCCATCCCAGGCGCACCACGGGCAGCAGGCGCAACAGGCGCAGCAGGAGCAGCAGGCGCAGCGCAGCGCCCCGCCCACGGCGGAGACGTCGTCGGCGCAGGCATCCGCTCAGCCGAGTCAGGACGAGCCTCCGGCGGCTCCTGCCGCGCCCGGTGCGGGCGCGACCAAAGACGACGTGACCGAGTGGCGCGAGCGCTACGCCGCCTGGCGCGAGCAGCATCGCGCCTGGCAGGAACAGCAGCGTGCACAGCTGCGCTCGGCG
>NZ_JBLRDT010000314.1:0-2069 GCF_057512245.1 Gryllotalpicola sp. CP2-P1 | reverse complement strand
GAGCGGATGCCTCGGCCGATCGGGCCCCTGCAGAAGAGGGTCTCCATTCGGCTTCGCCGAGTCGACCCGCGGAGACGGCGCCGAGTCGAGCCGCGGGGGCCGCGCCGAGTCGACCCGCGGAGGAGACGATCATGCCGGGCGAGGTGGACGAAGAGACCATCGTGTCGCCGCTGCCGGCACTGGCACCCGCCGAACCCGCCACCGCCGCCGCGGCGCACCCATCGCAGACCGTGCCCGAAGAGTCGATCCCGTTCCCCGAGGGGACGACGGGGTACGACCACCTCTTCGGCGTGACCCAGCTGAAGAGCGTCGAGGCCGCGGCGGTGCGGCCGCAGGAGGACGACGAGGAGCCCTCGGCGCAGGCATCCGCCGCCTCTGCCACGGTGTCTGCCCCCGCAACGGCTCCCACGCCCGTCGGCGCCGACGGCGAGGTCGACACGGTCGGCGACCACGACGGCTTGACGATGATGTCGGGCGACATCGCCGAGCTGCGCAAGCGCGCGCTCGCCGCCGAGGGCGGCGACCCGGCCGGCTCCCCGGCGGCCGCCGAGCGGGCGGAGCGAGGGCGCGGGAGCTCCCAGTTCGCCCTCAGCCTGCCCGACGGCCGCAGCGAGCCGCTCGACCGCCCCGTCATCATCGGGCGCAGCCCCAGCGCGAACAAGGTCAGCGGCAGCGAGCTGCCGCGGCTCGTGACCGTCGGCGGCAACGACCCCGACATCTCGCGCAGCCACGTGCGCTTCACCGTCGAGGGCGACACCGTCGTCATCACCGACCTGCACTCGCGCAACGGCACGCTGATCTCCCTTCCGGGCCGAGCCCCGCAGAAGCTGCGCGAAGGCGAGCCGACGAGCGCGCTGGCGGGAACCGTCGTCGACCTCGGCGGCGGCGTGCGCATCACCGTCACCGAGACGAGCCAGGCGGCGGGCAGCTGATGCGCCGCGCGGTCTCCACGCCGCCGGCGCTGCCGGGGTTCGAGTACGTCAAGCTGCTCGGGTCGGGGGGCTTCGCCGACGTCTTCCTCTACAAGCAGAACCTGCCCCGACGCGACGTCGCAGTGAAGGTGCTGCTCGCCGACGGCCTCGAGGGCGAGGCGCGCAAGCGCTTCGTCGCCGAGGCGAACGTGATGGCGCAGCTGTCGACCCACCCCTACATCGTCACGATCTACCACGCCGATCTCGCCGACGGCGCCCGGCCCTACTTCGTCATGGAGTACTGCCCGGGCCAGAGCCTCGCCGAGCGCTACAAGGTGAGGCCGCTCGACGTGGCGGATGCCCTGCGCACCGGCATCCGCGTCGGAAGCGCCGTGGCCGCCGCGCACGCGCAGGGCATCCTGCACCGCGACATCAAGCCGGCCAACGTGCTGACGAACGGCTTCGGCTGGCCGGCGCTCACCGACTTCGGGATCGCCTCGACGCTCGAGGGCGACGTGCCGACGCACACCACCTCGCTGCCGGGCGGCGAGGGCACGGCCTCGGTCGGGCTCTCGGTGCCGTGGTCGCCGCCCGAGATGTTCCAGGACGACCCCGACCCCGATGTGCGCAGCGATGTCTTCTCGCTCGCCGCCACGATCCACACCGTGCTCGCCGGGCGCACCCCGTTCGAGCTGCCCGGGAAGAGCAACGGCACGCTCGACATCATCGGGCGCATCGAGCGCGGAGCGATCACGCCCATCGGGCGTGCCGACGTGCCCGCCTCGCTCGTCGCGGTGCTCAACAAGGCGATGTCGCCTCGGCGCGTCGATCGCTACACGAGCGCCGTCGACTTCGTGCGCGCGCTGCAGCGCATCGAGCTCGAGCTCGGATATTCCCCGACGGGCATAGATCTGCCGAGCTTCGGCGTCGAGGCGCTGGGCCGGCCTGAGAACGACGGCGGTGACGAGACCCGCTTCCGACCGATCGCCACGGTCGAGGCGCAGGCCGCGAAGGCGGCTCCTGGCCCGATCTCGGCGCCGCCCGGCGCGGCGCAGGCGGCCGCGCCTGCCGTGGAAGAGCAGGCGACGCGGGTACGCGGCATCACCCCGCTCGCACCGACCGCCGGGGCATCCGCGTCGGCCGCAGCGGCAGCGGCGC
>NZ_JBLRDT010000313.1:0-2072 GCF_057512245.1 Gryllotalpicola sp. CP2-P1 | reverse complement strand
ACCCCGAGCTGATGCTCGACGCCATGCTCGTCTCGCTCTCGGGCCGCATCCGGCTCGACGAAGCGGCCGAGACCACCCCGGAGCGCGTGCTGCGCGAGATCTGGGAGGACCGCTTCATCCTCGAGCCGGCCACCTTCACCGGGCCGACGTGAAGAGAGGTCCCCGCCGACGGCGGCCCCGTCGAGCGCCGCACCCAGCGGCCGCCGACGCGGCCGCTCACCCGCACCCCGAAGCAACTCACCGAGGAGCCCACCCTGTTCGAGGCCACGCCGGGAAAGTCCGGAATCGCCCTGCGCGCGCAGAAGCGCGGCGCGGCATCCGCTCGTGCGCCGCAGCTGCCGAGCGCCCTGCAGGCGGGCTTCACGG
The DNA here is from genome assembly GCF_057512245.1 of Gryllotalpicola sp. CP2-P1. Classification (NCBI taxonomy): domain Bacteria; kingdom Bacillati; phylum Actinomycetota; class Actinomycetes; order Micrococcales; family Microbacteriaceae; genus Gryllotalpicola; species Gryllotalpicola sp. CP2-P1. The sequence continues at coordinate 1,706 of NZ_JBLRDT010000313.1, read as the reverse complement.
ATGACCCGGCCGAGCTCGCCCTGATCGACGAGCAGCTCGCCGTCGAGCCCGCCGCGCGCGAGCGAGCCCGGGCCATCGCGGCGGCGCTCGCCGTGCCCCGGCCACGGGCGCAGTCGTCGTCGCGCCGCGGGCAGGGCGTGCTCGCGAGCCTGCCCTACCGCGGCGCGGCCGACGACATCGACCTCGACGCGACCATCGAGGTGCTCGCCGAGCGGCCGGTGCCCGAGGACGAGGACATCATCGTGCGCGACCGCATCCGCTCGACGCGCGCGGTCGTGCTGCTCGTGGACGTCTCGGGGTCGTCGAAGGGCGAGCGGCTGACCACGTCGGCCGCGGCGGTGGGCGCGCTCGCGGGCGAGCTCGAGCGCGACAGGCTCGCCGTGATCGCCTTCTGGTCGGATGCCGCGGTGCTGCTTGAGATCGGGGCGCCGGTGCGCCCCTTCGAACTGCTCGACCAGCTGATGCGGATTCCCGCGCGGGGTCTCACCAACGTCGCGTTCCCGTTGCAGCTGGCCGCCGAGCAGCTGGCCCGCTCCCCCGAGCGCGACAGCCGCGTCGTCCTGCTCTCGGACTGCGTGCACAACGCCGGCCCCGACCCGCGGCCGCTCGCGGCTGCGCTGCCCCGGCTCGACGTGCTGCTCGACACGAGCGGCGAGCGCGACGTCGAGCTCGGCCGCGAGCTCGCGCGCAGCGGGCACGGCACCCTGCACCTCGTGCGCGACTTCCACGATGTCGCGCCTGCGGTGACCGACATCTTCCGAGACCGATAATCGGCACAACACACAAGGAGCTCAGATGCCCTGGAGGCAGAATCCCTGGTTCGAGACCGTGCTCGAGGCGCAGCGCCGCGCGAAGAAGCGCCTGCCGCCTTCCGTGTACGCGGCGCTCGTGGCCGGCTCGGAGCGCGGCCGAACGCCCGAAGACAACCAGGCGGCGTTCGCCGAGCTGCAGTTCGCCCCGCACGTGGCCGGCCATCAGAGCGAGCGCGAGCTGAACACCACGGTGCTCGGCATCCCGATCTCGCTTCCCGTGCTGATCTCGCCGACGGGTGTGCAGGCGGTGCATCCCGAGGGCGAGGTCGCGGTCGCGCGGGCGGCGGCGAACCGGGGCACGATCATGGGCCTGTCGTCGTTCGCGTCGAAGCCCGTCGAAGAGGTCGCCGCGGCGAACCCGAACACCTTCTTCCAGATGTACTGGACGGGCACGCGCGAGCAGATGGTGCAGCGCATGGACCGCGCACGGGCGGCCGGCGCGAAGGCCCTGATCGCGACGCTCGACTGGTCGTTCTCGATCGGGCGCGACTGGGGATCGCCCGCGATCCCCGAGAAGATGACGCTCAAGGCGATGTGGGACTTCGCCCCAGAGGCGATCATCCGGCCCAAGTGGCTGTGGGCTTACGGCAAGACGGGCCACGTGCCCGACCTGACGACGCCGAACCTGCAGCCGCCGGGCGGCGAGGCGCCGACCTTCTTCGGCGCTTACTACGAATGGCAGCAGACGCCGCCGCCCACGTGGGAAGACGTGGCGTGGCTGCGCGAGGAATGGGGCGGCCCGTTCGTCTTGAAGGGCATCACCCGGGTGGATGACGCGAAGCGGGCGGTCGACGCCGGCGTCTCGGCGATCTCGGTGTCGAACCACGGCGGCAACAACCTCGACACGACGCCGGCGACGATCCGCTGCCTGCCGGCCGTCGCGGCCGCCGTCGG
>NZ_JBLRDT010000312.1:0-2073 GCF_057512245.1 Gryllotalpicola sp. CP2-P1 | reverse complement strand
GGTCGTGACCCCGCGGGACGAGGTGGTCGCGCCACGCGAAGAGGTCGTGACGCGCAGAGACGTGGTCGGCCGGGAAGCCGCCGCATTCGGCGGAATCAAGTGGGGTTCGGCGTTCTTCGGCTGGCTGTCGGCGATGGGGCTCGCGGTGCTGCTCGTCGCGATCCTGAGCGCGATCGGCGCCGGCGTCGGGCTCGGAACCAACAACGGCGACGCGAACAGCGCCGCCCAAGCCGCCGGCGCCAACGCCACGACGGTCGGCGTCGTGGGCGCGATCGCCCTCGCGGTGATCCTGTTCGTCTCGTACTTCTGCGGCGGGTACGTCGCCGGGCGGATGGCGCGCTTCGCGGGCATCCGCCAGGGCTTCGCCGTCTGGATCTGGGCGGTCGTGTTCGCCGTGATCGGCGCCGTCATCGCGGCCATCGCCGGCTCGAAGTACGACGTGCTCGGGAATCTGAACAGCTTCCCCCGCATCCCCATCGACGAGGGCACACTGACGGCCGGCGGCATCGTCACCGCGATCGTCGTGGCGGTGGTCAGCCTCGTCGGGGCGCTGCTCGGCGGCCTCGCCGGCATGCGGTACCACCGCGCGGTCGACCGCGCCGGGTTCGCCGAGGAGTGAGGCCAGCCCCCGTTCTGGGCATCCCCTCGATGCGCACGCGGCGCGATAGTTGAGAAAGCTGACGTTTTTTCAACAAGGAGAGTCATGAAGCTGCGCACCGAGGGCCTGACCTGGCAGGAGATCGACGGCGAGCTCGTCATTCTCGACCTGGCGACGTCGGCCTACCTGACCACCAATGTCGCGGGCGCCACCCTGGCGAAGCTGCTCACCGAGGAGCGCACGCAGAGCGAGCTGGCCGCGGCCCTGGTCGACGAGTACGCCATCGACCAGGGCCGCGCCGACGCCGACACGGCCGCCTTCATCGCCCAGCTGCGCGAGAAGGCGCTGCTCGAGGCCTGAGCCTCTTCAGACCGCGGCGACGGCCTCGAGATAGGCCATGCGCGATGCCGCGTCGGGAACGTCGCGGCGCAGAATCCGCTCGTCCGCGCCGCGCGTGATGCGGCGCTCGGTCGCCCGCACGCGCCAGCTCGCCACGGCGGCATCGAGCGCGCTCGCGGCGAGGTGCTCGCGGGCGCTCGAGAACAGCGTTCCGCCCTGGTGCCGGTCGCCGGGCAGGCCGGGGAACGGGTATCTCTCGTCGCGCTCGCGGGCAAGCCGACCCCACACGCTCGCCGCGGGGGCGAGGACCGCGGCGGGCGGCGGGTTCCGGAAGCCGAGGGTGCGGGAGACCCGGTCGAGCACGAGCGCGGAGGCGACCGTCGTGCGGGCCGCAGCGGTGCGGCGCGCGAACTCCGCCCAGTCGAAGCCGGGCTGTGCGGTCGCGTGATGGATGTCGGCGATCCACATCAGCCTGTTGGCGCCCGCCTGTGCGGCATGGAAGACGAGGTGCACGACGGTGTCGACCGGGTCGAACACCGACACCGCCACCCCGCTGCCGAGCCGCGCGGGGCGCGCGCGGCCCAACATGCCCGCCATGTCGGTGCGGAACGCGCGACGCAGCTTGGGCGGCACGGCCATGTCCCAGTGCAGGTCGATGTGCGTGCCCGCGGGGCCGAGCAGCCCGATCTCCGCCCGCATCGATCGGCTGAGCTCCGGCCAGTTCCGGTCGACCAGCGTGCACCCGGCCGCCAGCAGCTCGTCGAGCGCCGCCGCGAAGTCGCCCCGGCCGACGAAGACGTCGAGGTCGTAGTACTCGCGCATGTCCGGGCTCGGCCAGATGAGGTCGGCCGCGACCGGGCCCTTGCCCACGGCCCAGGCGATGCCCGCGTGCGCGAACACCTCGGCGATGCGGCGCAGGTCGCCGCTCGCCTGCATGTGGCGCATGAGCTGCAGCGTGCGGTGCGGCGCGAGTCGGTCGGCCCATTCGCGGGGCGCATCGGGCGCGCTGCCGACGCGGCGCCTCCAGCTCGGAGTGCCGGCGTGACGCCGCCGAGCGGGGACCGCGCACTCGCGCGGCTGCTCACGCAGAGCGTCATCGGGGTCTCCGGCGAGCCCCTCGGCCCCGAGGTGCGCGC
>NZ_JBLRDT010000311.1:0-2121 GCF_057512245.1 Gryllotalpicola sp. CP2-P1 | reverse complement strand
CCGCTTCAGGCGCAGGGCGATGCCGTGCGCCGCAGTCGTCGCACCGGTTCGGCCCGTGGCGACACGATGTGCGGGATTCAGGACAGTCCTCACCCTTCGGCGACAGTAGAGGCAAGAATCCGCCAACCAATCCTTCACGCGACGACAAAGGATGCGCGAACGGCCCTGTGCAATGTGCACGGAATGTCGCCGCACGGGTCGATGCCGGATTCTCTTTGCTGAACTCGCCGCTCACACACACGCGCCATGCGCTGTTGTCCACCGATTGAGGTCGGGCGACGATCCTCGCGGCGCCCGGGTCGCCAAGATCGCTGTCATGCGCCACGCCGCTGCCCTGCCTGCTGAACTCGCCGGCGCCCCGTTCGCGGTGGCGGATGCCGAACGGAACGGCGTCTCCCGCGGGCGGCTTCGCGCCAGGGATCTCAACCGTCCGTTCCGCGGGGTGCGCGTTCCCCTCGCACTACTTGCGGAATCGACGGACGAGCAGAAGTTCACCCGGCTGTGCGATGCGTTCCAGACGAAGCTTCCCGAACGGTGGTTCTTCAGCAGCGTGACAGCCGCACGGATCATGGGCATTCCGGTGCCGCGCCGGTTCGAGTCGATGGAACTGCATGTCAGCTCGCTCACACCGCACGAACGACCGAGGGGCAAGAGAGTTCGCGGGCACTCGGCCCCGGGCGCAACCATCGTGCAGTTCAACGGCCGCCCCGTGCGGGAACCGGCGCAGCTCTGGTGCGAGCTCGCGGCCGTCCTCGAAGTCGACGAATTGATTCAGGCCGGCGATCGCCTGCTGTCCGACAAGCCGTTCCGCTTGACCACGCTCACGCAGCTGGAAGCTGCGGTACGCCGCCATGGTCGCCGGCCCGGCGCCCGGAAGCTGCGCGAGGCGCTGCCACAGCTGCGTGAGAACGTGTGGTCGCCGAAGGAGACGACTGTCCGCCTGACGATGCTGCGTGCCGGCATGCCAGAGCCCGAGAACAACAAGCCCATCTACGACGAGCGCGGAAGGCTGGTCGCGATCGGCGATCTCGTGCTTGAAGAGTTCATGACGGTCGTGGAGTACGAAGGCGAGCGCTGGCACGCCGACGAGCGCGCGACCATCGACATCGACCGGTTCAACGCTCTCTCTGCGCTGAAGTGGACCATCGTTCGAGTCCGCAAGCATCACTCGCGTGCCGAGGTTGAGCGACTGGTCGGCAGAGCGCTGCGCGCCAACGGGTGGAACCCGGACGGCCGGGGCGAAGGCCGATAGCACGTGCGGAATCCCGACTGGCCGCCCGCCGCTGCGTGACACACTAGTGGCCCGCCGCTGCCTGAAACGAGGTGCGGTTTCCCCTGCGCTTTTCTCGCCGGGCGACAATAGGTGCGGGATGCCTCGAGCTCCCCGCCCGCCCCGGCGACACTAGATGCGGAATCCCGACTGCGCCTAGCCGTCCGGCGACACTAGGTGCGGAATCGCGACTGCGCCTAGCTGTCCGACGACACTAGATGCGGAATCGCGACGGCGCGTCCCTCGCCCGGCGACAATGGGTGTTGGAATCCCGCACCATTCCCGCACCTAATGTCGCCGCGGGCTTCTCGAGAGAGGCTTACCCGCACCTAATGTCGCCGCGGGCTTCTCGAAAGAGGCTTACCCGCACCTAATGTCGCCGCGGGTTTCTCGAGAGAGGCTTTCCCGCACCTAATGTCGCCGCGGGAAAGCGACCGCAGGGAAGCGGCCACGGTCGCAGCGCACCGCGTCGCGCACCGCCGCAGGCTAGATCCTCGGCTCGAGCTTTCCGCGGTGCACCGCGAACTGCGCCGCCTGCGCGATGGGACGCACCACGATGAGGTCCTGGTTCACGTACCACGGCTGCTCGAGCGCCCCCACGATGACGGATGCCACGTCGTCAGCCGTGAGCGGGTGGTCGACCCCCTCGTAGACCGCGGCGGCCCGCTCGGCGTCACCGAGGCGGTTCAGCGAGAACTCCTCGGTGTGCACCATGCCGGGGGCGACCTCGATGACCCGGATCGGCTCGCCCTTGAGGTCGAGCCTGAGCGCCCCGATGAGTCCGTGCACGGCGAACTTCGCCGCGTTGTAGCCGCCGCCGCCCGCGTAGGCCTGCAGACCGGCCGTCGACG
>NZ_JBLRDT010000310.1:0-2129 GCF_057512245.1 Gryllotalpicola sp. CP2-P1 | reverse complement strand
CTCGATCGACTGCGGCATCTGAATGACCCGGCGCCCGCGCAGCGCGTCGAGCAGCCTCAGGCGCAGCGCGTGGTGCGTCGGGTAGAGCCCGCCGAAGTTGCCACCGCCCTGGATCACGACGGTGCTCGCCGGGGCGAGCGCGTCGAGGTGGAAGGAGCGCCGGGACGTCGCCGAGCACACCGTGGCGCCGTTCGCCTCGAGCAGTGCGAGCTGGCCGAGCCAGATCGCGGCGTCACCGCAGTTGAGATGGTCGGGGAAGTCGACGAGGTCGACATGCCCGACGCCCTGCAGCACGTCGGAGAGCTGGGTGAGTGCCTGCTCGTGCAGCCCGGCGACGGTGGCGGCCACGTCAGACCGCCCCGCCCACGCTGCTGCTCACGCCCCCGCCCGCTCCGCGGCCGCGGCGCACGATGTGCAGCACGTCGGTGCGCAGCTCGGCGAAGGAGCTGCGCTGCACCAGCATCCCCACCGCGAAATACACGGCGCCGCCGACGACGGCCTCGATCGCGAGATAGAGCAGCGGCGGCTCGTGCTCGATCGCGTGGCTGAGCGCGATCATCGCGACGAGCATGACCCCCGCCGACGCGGCGATGCCCGGGATGTCGCGGTAGACGGTGAGCGGCATCCTCCCGAGCCGCACGAGGGCGATGACGCGCAGCGGGGCGAGCAGCACCGTGCGGGCGAGCAGGGCGATCGCGACGGCGAGCAGCCCGTAGGGGGCGGCGAGGAACACGGCGCCGACGTGCACCGCCGAGATCACGAGCACCAGGGTGAACTCGACGCCGGGGCGGCCGAGCGACCACCACAGGTTCCCGTCGAGCCACTGCAGCGCCGTGATCGACCCGGTGAGCGCCGTGAGCTGGGCGATCTGGCCGCTCGTCGCCCACTGGCTGCCGAACAGGAACGGCACGGCGACGGGCGAGACCGCCGCGATGGCGAACAGCCCGGGCACCGCCATGCTCGCGCACACCCGCTCGGCGTGGCGCACCGCGTTCCTGAGGCGCTCGGGGTCGTCCTTGATCTTCGAGAACGCCGGCAGGGCGACCGCGTTGACCACCGAGGCGAACAGGGTGAGCAGCTGCGACGTCACGCGCGTGGCGACCACCCAGTAGCCGAGGGCGGATGCCCCGAGCAGCTTGCCCAGCACGAGCTCGACCATCCTGTCCCGACCCTCGTGCACGATCTGGGTCGCGAGTGCCGGCAGCCCGAAGCGCAGCATCGCCCAGGCATCCGCCAGCGAGAACTCGAACCGCGGCCGCCATGACACCGCGCTCCACAGGATCACGATGTCGACGAGGATGTTGCCGCCGCCCTGGAAGATGAGCGCCCACGCCCCCGCGCCGAGCAGTGCGAGGACGACGGCGCCGACCGCGCCGATGCTCGCCCCGACTGCCGAGCGGATGGCGAGCGGCCGCATCTTGAGCTCGCGCGTCAGCAGCACGGTCGGAATGGAGCAGAAGGCGTTGAGCGGCAGCATGAGGGCAGCGACCCGGATCATCAGGGTCAGTTGCGGCTCGTCGTAGAAGGCGGCGATCGCGGGGGCGGCGAGGGCGAGCAGGCCGCCGAGCCCGAGTCCGACGGCGAGGCCTGTCCAGAACGCGGTGTTGATCTGCACCCGCGAGGGCGCGGTCGCGCGGATCAGCGAGGGGGTGAACCCGAGGTCGCCGACGAGCGAGAGGATGCCGACGAAGACCGACACGAGCGAGACCACCCCGAAGTCCGCCGCGTCGACGAGCCGAGACAGCACCGCCAGGGTGACGACGCTGAGCAGACTGCCGTAGACCCGCTGCAGCGCTGTCCAGATGCCGCCCAGAAGACTCCGCGAGCGGAGCGAGCGGTTGCCGTCTGACATCGGGCGCGTTCCCTTCGGGGAAGAGGGGTTGGGCCCAGAGTGCTCCCGGCACGTGGACATTGATGTTTCCTCACGTTGCCGGTATGTAAAAGATTCTCACGTTTTTCGAAACCCCCTATCGGCGCGGCGGCACGTGCCGCACCGTGGGTGCCATGACGTCGAGGTGGCAGATCGAACGCATGACGACTCGGTTCCGGCGCGCGCGGCGCCGATCGGGATTCACGGCCACAGGTGTGGCCGCGGCCCTGGCGCTCGGCGCCACGATCACGCTGGCGGC
>NZ_JBLRDT010000309.1:0-2131 GCF_057512245.1 Gryllotalpicola sp. CP2-P1 | reverse complement strand
GACGATCGCCCACGTCAGCAGAGCGAGCACGGTCGCGACGATCAGCCAGCCGCTGCGCGGGATGGCCGTTCCCCCGAACGACGCCCACGCGACCGCCACCATGCCGACGGCGTTGAGAGCCAGGGGCAGCGGGCGGCGGTCGGCGAGGTTCATCATCGCAATCTTGGCTGGTCGGGAAGGGGTCTCGATACGGCGGCTTCGCGGGGCCTACTCGGCCAGCGGGCGGGCAGTGATGCTCTGGCGGTGCTGATCGAGGCGCCAGGCGAGCACGCCGACGCGGGCGGCGCGGTTGGCGGCGAGCACCAGCAGGATGACGCCGGTCGAGGCCGTGGCCTCGGCACCGAGGTGCCTGGCGAAGATCTCGAGCCCGACGCGCACGGCGATGAGCACGACCCAGAGCGCCACACCGACCCAGCTCGTGCGGCTCTCGTATTCGAGTGGGGGCAGCGCCCCGCCGTTGCGCGAGGGGCGACGGCGCTCTTCGTAGGCGGCGGCGCGCTCACGGCTCAGCAGGCGGAAGTGCGCGATCGCGCCCATGGCGGCGCCGACGCCGAGCGAGATCACCAACTCGACCGCGAGCAGTGCGATGTCGACGGCGGTGAGGGTCACGGCCTTCGAACCGGTGACGATGAGGCCCGCGCCGACGATGCCGAAGATGAGGGGGCCGCGCCACATGCGGGCGGGGTCGACGACGCGCCAGGTCATCTGGCGGTAGCAGATCCACACGATGACGGCGAGGCCGAGCACCGCGTCGAAGACGTATTGAAGGTTCAGGTTCATGACAGCAATGCTTCCGACCCGCCGGGGGCGCGCCCACCACCCCAGGGTGGAGACACGGGTGGAGATCGCGCATGACAGATGCAGGAGTTGTATCTATCATTGTGTGTATGCCTGAGAAGAATCCTGTCGCCGCGGGCGATCGCGCGTACGAAGACGTCAAGTCCCGCATCCTGAGCAGCGAGCTCGCCGGCGGCGACCTCATCAGCGAGGGCGAGGTCGCCGACCGCCTCAACATCAGCCGCACTCCGGTGCGCGAGGCGTTCCTGCGCCTGCAGGCCGAGGGCCTCATGAAGCTCTACCCGAAGCGCGGCGCCATGATCACCCCGATCGCCCGCAGCGAGGCGCGCGACGTGGTCGACGCCCGCAACATGCTCGAGACGCACGCCGTGCGCACGGTCGTCGCCAGTGAAGAGCGCACCGAGCGGCTCGTCGCGCAGCTGCGCGAGAACATCCAGCTGCAGAAGGACCGGATCGCCGACCGGAACCTCGCCGGCTACGCGCTCGCCGACGCCGACTTCCACTCCGCCCTGATCGCCGCGAGCGAGAACGCCCTGATCATCCAGTTCTACGCCACGCTCTACGACCGCCAGGTGCGCATGGCGCGCTCCTCCGTTCCCACCGACGTGGTCGCGGAGGACGTGGTCGGGGCCCACCAGGCGCTGCTCGACGCGATCGCCGACCGCGACGCCGATCGCTTCGAGAAGCTGCTGGCCGAGCACCTCAAGGTCATCCACGACGTGCTCATTCGCTGAGCGGATGCCCGGGCGGGGCATCCGCTCGCCTTAAATGGATGCTGTGACAGATGACCGCTCAGTGATCCTGAAGCACTCCGGGTATCGCGCCGTGATCGAGCCCGATCGCTTCGTGCCAGGCGCCTACGAGCTCGTCGTCGACGGCACGCCGCAGTCGCACGTCAACCTGGACGACCCGACGCAGCTGTTCTTCGAGTACATCCAGCGCATGGGGAACGTCATCGATCTGATCGGTGACCCCGGGCAGCCGATCACCGCCGTGCACCTGGGCGCGGGGGCGATGACGCTGCCGCGGTACGTCGCGGCGACCCGGCCCGGCAGCCGCCAGCAGGTCATCGAGCTCGAGCAGAACCTCGTCGAGCTGGTGCGATCGGTGCTGCCGCTGCCGCGCGGCGCCGACGTGCGGGTGCGCTACGGCGACGCGCGCGAGATGCTGGCCAAGCTGCCGGCAGGCCTCGTGGGCGCCGCCGACCTCGTGGTCGTCGACATCTTCTCTGGGGCGCGCACGCCCGCGCACGTGACGAGCCGGGAGTTCTACACCGAGGCGGCCCGTCTGCTCGCGCCGGGCGGCGTCATGCTCGTGAACATCGCCGACGGGC
>NZ_JBLRDT010000031.1:0-19031 GCF_057512245.1 Gryllotalpicola sp. CP2-P1 | reverse complement strand
GACTGCGCCTGCTGCTGAAGCGCCGCCGTCAGCACGGCGGTCGCGGCGGCGACCTCCTCGGGCGAGAGACCCGTCGTCACGAAGCGGATGTCGACCGCCGCGGGCTCGACAGGGGCCACTGCGTCGCGCGCGATCTCGGCGCGGTGCTTGGGGCTCACAGTGTCTTCCCCCTCACAGTGTCGTTCCGCTCACAGAGGGATGTTCCCGTGCTTCTTCGGCGGCATCGACGCGCGCTTGGTGCGCAGCGAACGCAGCGCCTTGATGATCGCGGTGCGAGTGGCGGCGGGCTCGATGACCGAGTCGAGGGCGCCGCGCTCGGCGGCGAGGTACGGCGAGGCGACCTCGTAGGCGTAGTCGCTCGCGAGCTTCTGGCGAAGCGCCTGCACGTCCTCGCCGCGCTCACGGGCATCCGAGATCTGCGAGCGGTACAGGATGTTCACCGCGCCCTGGCCGCCCATCACCGCGATCTCGGCCGTCGGCCACGCGAGGTTGATGTCGGCGCCGAGCTGCTTCGAGCCCATGACGATGTAGGCGCCGCCATAGGCCTTCCGCGTGATGATCGTGACGAGCGGAACGGTCGCCTCGGCGTAGGCGTAGAGCAGCTTGGCGCCGCGGCGAATGACGCCCGTCCACTCCTGGTCGGTTCCGGGCAGGTAGCCGGGCACGTCGACGAGGGTGACGATCGGGATCGAGAACGAGTCGCAGAAGCGCACGAAGCGCGCGGCCTTCTCGCCCGCGTCGATGTTCAGGGTTCCGGCCATCGCGTTCGGCTGGTTCGCGATGATGCCGACCGAGCGGCCCTCGACGCGGCCGAAGCCGATCACGATGTTGGGGGCGAACAGCGGCTGGATCTCGAGGAACTCGCCGTCGTCGACGATGTGCTCGATCACGCGGGTCACGTCGTACGGCTGGTTCGGGGAATCCGGGATCAGGGCGTTGAGCTCCTGGTCGGCATCCGTGATCTCGAGCTCGGGCTCGACGTCGTAGACCGGCGCATCGGTGAGGTTGTTGTCGGGCAGGTAGCTCAGCAGGTTGCGCGCGTAGTCGAGCGCATCGGCCTCGTCGGTCGCGAGGTAGTGGCTGACGCCCGAGAGCTTGTTGTGGGTGAGCGCACCGCCGAGCTCCTCGAAGCCGACGTCCTCGCCGGTGACCGTCTTGATCACATCGGGGCCGGTGACGAACATGTGGCTCGTCTTGTCGACCATGATGACGAAGTCGGTCAGGGCGGGGGAGTACACGGCGCCACCCGCAGCCGGCCCGACGACGATCGAGATCTGCGGGATGACGCCGGACGCCGCCGTGTTGCGGCGGAAGATCTCGGCGTACTTGCCGAGGGCGACGACGCCCTCCTGAATCCGGGCGCCGCCCGAGTCGAGGATGCCGATGATGGGCGAGCCCGTCTTGAGGGCGTGGTCCATGACCTTGATGATCTTCTCGCCCGCGACCTCGCCGAGCGAGCCGCCGAAGGTCGTGAAGTCCTGGCTGAAGACGGCGACCTGGCGGCCGTCGATGGCGCCGACGCCCGTGATGACGGCGTCGCCGAACGGGCGCTTCGCCTCGAGGCCGAAGCCCGTCGAGCGGTGGCGGACGAACTCGTCGAACTCGACGAAGGTGCCGGGGTCGAGCAGGTTGAGGAGGCGCTCGCGAGCCGTCAGCTTGTCCTTCGAGTGCTGCTTGGCAGCGCTCGCCTCCTCCTTGACGGTCACAGCCTCGTGGTAGCGGGACTTGAGGTCGGCGATGCGGCCGGCGGTGGTCGCGAGGTCGGGACCCTCTGTCTCGGTCGCAGTCGCGGGCTCGGGCTCGGGCGAAGTGGCGTCTTCGGTCACGCTTTTCACCCTACCCGCGCACTTCCGGCGCGCTGCGTTGAGGATTTCCTACAAAGGCGCGCGAGATCGTTAGCGATTACGGACGCCCGGTGCGGATGCCTCGCCGAGGGGTGCGGCGACGGTCGATCGCCGCGTGCAAGCCTCACGTGGGCACCCTTCGGCGAATGCGCCGCGGGAGAATGAGGCGTGACTCTTTCTGAGCTGCCGTTCGCCCGCTCGGTCGCCTCGCGGCTCGTGGTCGTGCCGAGCACGGGCTCCACCAACAAGGACCTCGTCGAGCAGGCATCCGCCGCACCGGCCGACTGGCCCCACCTGTCCGTGCTGCTCACCGATGAGCAGACCGCCGGGCGAGGCCGCCTCGATCGGCAGTGGAGCGCGCCGCCCGGGACGAGCCTCGCCGTCTCCGTTCTGCTGCGCCCCGACGAGCTGCCGGGCAGCCTGCCCGTCGGCGCGTTCGGCTGGCTGCCGCTCATCGCTGGCGTGGCCATGAAGCGCGCGGTCGACGCCGCAGGCGCGCGCGGCGTCGAGCTCAAGTGGCCGAACGACGTGCTGATCGCCGGGCGGAAGGTCTGCGGGATCCTCGCCGAGCTGCTGCCCGACGCCTCGGCCGTCGTCGTCGGCGCGGGCCTCAACCTCACGATCGCCGCCGACGAGCTGCCCGTCGAGACCGCGACCTCGCTGCGGCTCGCGGGGGTCGAGACGCCGGACCCGGATGCGATCCTCGCGGCCTACCTCGGCGAGCTGCGGGTGCTGACGTACGAGCTGGCGAATGCGCGGGGGGACGCTGAGGGCTCGGGCATCCGCTCGCTCATCGAGCGCGAGTGCGCGACCGTGGGCCGCGACGTGCGCATCGAGCTGCCCGACGGCACGTTCGTGACGGCGCACGCGACGGGCCTCGACACCGAGGGACGTCTCATGGTGATAACGGATGCCGGACCCACGGCGGTGGCGGCGGGAGACGTGACGCACCTGCGGTATTAATGGGCACATGGCCCGACCGGTAGCCCCGCGCACGGCGGCGGCCCCCGAGGTCCCCGCGCCCCCGCCTGAGCGGGTGGTCGCTCGCCTGCGCCCGCACGCACGGGTGCTGTTCTGGCCGTCGATCGCGCTGATCCTCGTCAGCGGTGCCTACGGCTACTTCGCCGAGCGCTTCCCCGCGAGCTGGGCGCACTACGCCGTGATGCTCGCCGCGGCGCTGCTCGTGCTGCTGTTCTTCCTGCTGCCGTACTTCTCGTGGCTGTCGAAGCGGTACATCATCACGACGCGGCGCATCGTGGTGCGTCGCGGCTTCTTCGTGCGCCGCAGACAGGAGCTGCTTCACCTGCGCGGCTACGAGGTCGAGCTGTCGCGCGGGCCGCTGCAGGTGATGTTCGGCTCGGGGAATCTGCGCATCACGGTCTCGGGCGAGACGGTGCTCGTCCTCGCCGACATCCCCAAGGCGCGCACGGTGCAGGTCGCGCTGCACGATCTGATGGAGAACGCCGCGAGCCTGCAGACGGCTCAGCGGCAGGTGATGCAGTCGCCGACGATCACGCGTCAGACGACCGTGTGGGACGGGCGCTGACCGATCGCGGCCGACCGATAGCGTTAAGAGCATGAAGAGCACTGTCGGAGTGATCGGCGGCGGTCAGCTCGCCCGCATGATGATCCCGCCCGCCGTTTCGCTGGGCCTCACCATCAAGGTGCTCGAAGAGGCGCCGGGGATGTCTGCCGAGCTCGCCGCGACGGGGGTGGGCGACTACCGCGACCTCGACACCGTGCTCGCGTTCGCCCGCACGGTCGACGTCGTGACCTTCGACCACGAGCACGTGCCTCAGCATGTGCTGCACGCGCTCGTCGACGCCGGGGTTCCTGTGCACCCGGGCCCGGATGCGCTGCTCTATGCGCAGGACAAGCTGCTGATGCGCCAGAAGATCACCGAGCTCGGGCTGCCGTCGCCCGACTGGGCCGCGATCTCGAACGCCGACGAGCTCGGTGCGTTCCTCGAGTCGCACGGCGGCCGTGCGGTCGTGAAGACCGCCCGCGGCGGCTACGACGGCAAGGGCGTGCGCGTCGTCGACGACAAGAACGGGGCGGATGACTGGTTCATCGCCCTCGAGGAGGACGGCCGCGGCGGCTCGCTGATCGTCGAGGAGCTCGTCGACTTCGTGCGCGAGCTCGCGCAGCAGGTGGCGCGTCGCCCGTCGGGCGAGATCGTCGCCTACCCCGTGGTCGAGACCGTGCAGAGGGGCGGGGTGTGCGCCGAGGTGATCGCGCCCGCGCCGACCGCCGCCGACACCGCGCGCGCAGCCGATGGCACGGCGTCGACCGTCGCCGAGGTCGCCCGAGACATCGCGGTGCGGGTCGCGGAGGGCGTCGGGGTCACGGGAATGCTCGCGGTCGAGCTGTTCGAGACGCGCGACGGCCGCGTTCTCGTCAACGAGCTCGCGATGCGCCCCCACAACAGCGGCCACTGGTCGATCGACGGAGCCGTCACGAGCCAGTTCGAGCAGCACCTGCGCGCGGTGCTCGACCTGCCGCTCGGCTCGACCCGCCCGCGTGAGCCGTGGGCGGTCATGATCAACGTGCTGGGCGGCCCGGTGGGCCAGACCCTGCAGGACCGCTACCCGGCCGTGGCGGCCGCGCACCCCGCGGCCAAGCTGCACGGCTACGGCAAGGAGTCCCGCCCGGGCCGCAAGGTCGGGCACGTCACGGTGACGGGCGCCGAGCTCGACGCCGTGCTGGCGGATGCCCGCGCGGCCGCAGCCTTCTTCGAGGGCTGAGCCGAGCCCGCTCAGCCGAGCGCTGCCCTCACGGCCCTGCCCAGTTCCGGGGCGAGGCTGCGCGCCGCTGTTGCGGTCAGATGCGACCCGTCGCGATAGACCAGCCGGTTCGAGATGATGCTGGGGCAGGACGTGTCGTTGCACAGGTAGTCGTCGACGTCGGCGAACTGTGCATGAGCGGCCTTCGCGGCTGCCCGCTCGGCAGCGATGAAGTCGGAGCGCACGGCCGTCGCCTTCGGGAGAGCGCAGCTCGCCGCGTCGTCGAGATGTGCCGAGAGGCAGGCGGAGGGGGGCGTTCCGGGCAGCGGGGTGTCTCCGATCACGAGCACGCGCGACTGCTTCGGCAGCTGCGACAGCGTCTGCGCCACGGCCTGCTGCCACTGCGCCGCCGTCGGCGTTCCGCCGTCGGGCAGCGGCGGGGCGCTGTCGTCGGAGAGCACGATCAGCTGCGGCGGGTCCGCAGCGATCTTCTTCAGCATGGCGTCCCGCCAGATCTCGCACTGCGGGTAGGCGATCGGGCCGCTCTGCGACGTGAAGTCCACCGAGATGCTTGCCGCCGGGCAGCCGCTCTTGGTCACGGACTGCAGCGAGATGGCGCCGTCGTCGGCCAGCGCGTCGAGCGCGGGGAACCACTGCGCGGCATGCGAGTCGCCGAACAGCAGAACGTGCGGGGCCGCGGCGTTGGTGCCGAAGCGGCAGTCGCCCGGCGGCGCGGTGCTCGAGAACTCGAGGTGGCATCCGTCGGCGTACACGGCGGGGTTGTCCGTGCTCGCCTTGTCCAGCGCCGGCTGCAGGTTCGCCGGAACGAACGGGGTCGCATCGGGGCTGAGCGTCGCAGCCGTGGGGCGGACGGTGCGTGAGGTGCTCGTCGGGGCCGCGACCGCGATCCCGAACACGCCCGCCGCGGCGACGACAGCCACGAGCGAGCCCGCGAGGGCGCTGGTGAGCGTCGCGCGTGCCGGAAGCGCCGACAGGCGGGCGCTGCGTCGCAGGGGGTTCTCGACGTACCGGTAGAGGACCCAGGCGAGCGGCACGCACAGCACCGCGAGCAGGAGCGTGTAGCGGATGCGCAGGGGGTGTTCCGCGCCCACGGCGGCCTGCGCCAGCGTGAGCACAGGCCAGTGCACGAGATAGAGGGAGTAGGAGATCTCGCCGAGGAAGACCGCGGGGCGCCAGCTGAGCAGGGCGCCGGGGCCGTGCGGCGGTGCGGACGCCCCGCCCAGGATGACGAGCGCCGTGCCGAGCACGGGAACGGCGGCCGCCGCTCCTGGGAACTCCGTTGCGTCCGTGAAGGCGAACAGCGACCAGGCGAGCGCTGCGACGCCGAGCCAGCCCGCGACGGTCGCGGCACTTCTCGGCAGCCGCCAGCGGCCGCTGAGAAGAAGGGCGACGAGGCCGCCCGCTGCGAACTCCCACGCGCGCGTGTGCAGGCCGAAGAACGCCCAGGGCTCGCTAGTGCGGGTCAGCACGACGCACAGCAGGAACGAGACGACTGCGATCGCGCCGAGCACGCCGGCCAGCCGCGTTTTCCGACGGCGCACGAGCGCGAACGCGACGACGAGCAGCAGGGGCCAGACGAGGTAGAACTGCTCCTCGACCCCGAGCGACCAGTAGTGCTGGAACAGACTCGGCGCGTCGGACTGGGCGAGGTAGTCGGTTCCCCCTGCCGCGTACGCCCAGTTCGGCACGTACAGCGCGGTCATGACGGCGTCGTGCGCGACCTGCCGCAGCTGAGCGGGGGGAACGATGAAGACCGCCGCCACCAGCGTGGCGAGCAGCACGGCGAAGGACGCCGGAAGGATGCGACGCGCACGTCTTGCATAGAACCGGCCGAAGTCCAGACGCCCCCGGGTGAGCACGTCGCGCAGCAGATGGGAGGTGATGAGGAAGCCGGAGATGACGAAGAACACGTCGACGCCGACGTACCCGCCGGTGAGAAGGGGAAGGTGCGCGTGGTAGAGCGTGACCGACCCCACGGCGAGTGCGCGCAGACCCTGGACATCGAGTCGGAAGCCGGGGCGGCCGGATGACGGGCGACGA
The DNA here is from genome assembly GCF_057512245.1 of Gryllotalpicola sp. CP2-P1. NCBI lineage: Bacteria > Bacillati > Actinomycetota > Actinomycetes > Micrococcales > Microbacteriaceae > Gryllotalpicola > Gryllotalpicola sp. CP2-P1. The sequence goes on along the minus strand of NZ_JBLRDT010000031.1, from coordinate 12,403 downwards.
CCTGCCCGGTGCCGGAGCGCTCCCGCGACGAGGGTGTTCGGCGAAGACATCGAGCATCGAGCCTAGCCGCCTTTCTCGGCTCGGCCCTGGTCGGGGCCTGTCCGTACGATGGGCTCCATGGCAGCGATCAACACGACCGAGGCGCAGGTCGCCATCATCATGGGCTCCGACAGCGACTGGCCGACCATGAAGGCCGCTGCCGAGTCGCTCGACCGGTTCGGCATCGCCTACGAGGTGCAGGTCGTCTCGGCGCACCGCACACCCGAGAAGATGGTGGCCTTCGGCAAGGAGGCGGCCGGGCGGGGCATCCGCGTCATCATCGCGGGCGCAGGCGGCGCCGCTCACCTGCCGGGCATGGTCGCGTCCGTGACCACGCTGCCCGTGATCGGCGTGCCGGTGCAGCTCGCGCGGCTCGACGGGCTCGACTCGCTGCTGTCGATCGTGCAGATGCCCGCCGGCATCCCGGTCGCGACGATGGCGATCAACGGGGCGGCGAACGCGGGGCTGTACGCCGCCCGGATCCTCGCCTCGGGTGACGCCGAGCTCAGCGCGAAGGTCGCGGAGTACGCCCGCGAGCTCGAGGCCCTCGTGGAAGAGAAGAACCGGGCGCTGATCGCCGGGCTCTGACCGGCGCGGCGACGGCCACCGTCACCGAACGCGACGTGCGTCGCCGGTAGTATTCACGCGATGCACAACCAGGGAGACGAGCCGTCGGCGCCTGAGGAGGCGGGAGCGGTTCCCGTCGCCCCTGCCGGGATGAGCGGTGCGCCGGGGCTGATGCTGCGGCTCGTCAAGGACTACCGCGTCGCGTTCCTGATCGTCGGCACGGCGAACACGGTCATCGGATTCCTGTGGTTCGCGCTCTTCGACGCGCTCTTCCGCAACATCGCGTGGCACGCGACCATCGCGGGGTTCACGCTGCGCTTCGACTATCTGCTCACTCTGCTGTGCGCGCACGTGCTCAGCGTGCTGTGCGCCTTCGTGCTCTACCGTCGCTTCGTCTTCCGGGTCCGCGGGCACCTGTGGACCGACCTTGCGCGCTTCGAGACGGTCTATCTCGTCTCGCTCGGCGTGAACGCGGTGCTGCTCACCCTGCTCGCAGGCGTCCTGCACATGCAGCCGCTGCTCGCGCAGGCTCTCATCGTGCTGGTGACCACGATGATCAGCTTCTTCGGCCACCGCGACTTCTCGTTCCGCCGCAAGAGAGAGGAGGCGTGAGTGACCGCGACCGTCTCGATCGTGATCCCCGCCTACAACAACGAGCTCTATCTCGCCGAGACCCTCGACGCCGTCCTGGCGCAGAGCTACGAGCGGCTTGAGGTGATCGTCGCCGATCACTCCTCGAGCGACGGCACCCAGCTGATTCTCGATCGCTATGCCGCCGCCGACGACCGCGTCAGGGTGCTCTCGCCCACCCCGGCCGGCGGCGGCGCGAAGGCCAACTGGGACCGCGTCAGCCAGGCTGCGACCGGCGACTACGTGAAGCTCGTGTGCGGGGACGATCTCGTGCACCCCGAGCTCGTCGCGCGGCAGGTGGAGGCGCTCGAGGCGAACCCGGGTGCTGTGCTCGCGGCATCCCGCCGGGACGTCATCGATGCCCACGGCGCCCCGGTCGTCACGGGGCGCGGCCTCGCGGGTCTCGTCGGCGTTCACCGCGGCGCCGACGCGATCCGCGCCACGGTGCGCGCCGGCACCAACCTGCTCGGAGAGCCGGCCTGCGTGCTCATGCGCCGCGAGGCTCTCGAGCGCGCCGGGTGGTGGGACGACGCGGCGCCCTATCTCATCGACGAGGCGAGCTACGCCAATGTGCTGCTGCAGGGCGACTTCGTGGGGATCGACGCGTCGCTGGCCGGATTCCGCGTGAGCGACACCCAGTGGAGCGTGCGGCTCATGCGACAGCAGTCCCGCCAGGCTGCCGACTTCCACGCGAGCATGCACGCTCGGCATCCCGAGATCGTCAGCGCCGCCGACCGCCGCATCGGCGATCTCAACGCGACGAAGACGGCCCTTCTGCGCCGGCTCGCCTATGCGTACCTGCGCCGCCGGATGAGCAAGGCGGCGGCGTGAGCGAGAGCACTCTGAGGCGCGAGACCGCTCTCGCGTGGTGGCGGCGCGAGTGGGTCGTCTACGCGTGGTCGTTCGTCGCGGGCTGCGTCGCGGCCGTCATCGGGCTGAGGCTGTGGAACGCCAAGCTGAGCGTGCCGTTCGAGTATCAGGGCGACGCGATCGCGAGTGCGGCGCACATCAGCACCGTGCTGACCCAGGGCTGGTTCGAGTTCGAGCCGCGACTCGGCGCGCCCGCCGGCGAGTTCTACTACGACTTCCCGCAGGCGGACAACTTCACGCTGATCATGGCGAAGGTCGTCGGGCTGTTCAGCCACGACTGGGTCGTCGTCTTCAACGTCGTGTTCCTGCTGGGCTTCCCGCTCGCCGCGCTCACCGCGACGTGGTTCCTGCGCACGGTCGGGGTGGGCCGGGCGCTCGCCGTGGCGCTCGCCGTCGCCTACGCGATCGCGCCGTACCACTTCCAGCGCGGCGAGTCGCACCTCTATCTCGGCGAGTATTTCCCGGTGCCCCTCGCGGTCGTCGTGCTCGTCTGGGTCCTGCGCGGTGAAGCGCTGTTCACGAGGCGTCCCGGGGTTCACCCGGTGCTGGCGGTGCTCACCGGTCGGGGTGCGGCCGTCGTCGGAATCACCGCGCTGCTCGCCACGGCCAGTCAGTACTACTCCGTGTTCTTCCTGCTGCTGCTCGCGTTCGCGGGCGTGGTCGCCCTCATCCTCAGGCGCGATTGGCGCCGCTTCGGCGGTGCGGTCGTCGCGGGCGCCGTTGTCGTCGTCACGATGCTGATCAACGTCGCCCCGAACCTGATCTTCCAGCGCACCCACGGCGCCGCGCTGCAGGCGCTCGAGCGCAGCCACGGCGACACCGAGCTGTATGCCTTCAAGCTGGCGCAGCTGGTGCTGCCCTGGTCGGGGCACAACATCGGCATCCTGCGCAGGCTGCGCGCGGCCTACGACAACGGCTACCCGATGATCAGCGAGCACCCCGCGCTCGGCGGCCTCGCGGCGGCCGGGCTGGTGGCGGCGTTCGCGGTCATCGCCTACCTCGTGCTGAGCCGCCTGCGTGCGGGGCGCGGCGACGATGTCGTCGCCCGGCCCTGGTTCCAGAACCTCATCGCCCTTTCGGCCCTGACCTTCTTCGCGTTCCTGCTCGGCAGCGTGGGCGGCATCTCGACCTTCATCTCCTTCGTCACCACGGTGATCCGCGGCTGGAACCGGATCTCGATCGTCATGGCGATCATGTGCCTCGGCATCATCGGCCTGCTGATCCAGCGCGGTCTCGTCTGGCTCGCCAACCGGCGGCGCGCGCCCCACCGCTCGGTCGCACCCGCCTGGGTGTCGCTCGTCGCCGCGGTGCTGATCGGCTGCATCGCACTGATCGACCAGACGCCCTACGACGCCTCCACGAGCCTGAAGGCCGCGCAGACGTCGTTCCTCGGCGACCGGGCTTATTTCGCCTCGCTCCAGAAGGCGTTCCCCGACGATGCGACGATCCTGCAGCTGCCGTACATCCGCTTCCCGGAGGACTCGTCGCCGAACGGCACGCTCGCCTCCAGCGAGCTCGTCCCGTTCCTGCACACGACCGGCATCAAGTGGACGGCGGGCGGCATCAAGGGGCGCCCCATCGCAGACTGGCCCGATGAGCTCGAGGGGCACTCGCCCGCCCAGATCGCGGCCCTCGCGGCGGCTGCGGGCATGACAGGCATCCTGGTCGACCGTGACGCGTACAACGACGGCGGGCGGGCGCTCGTGACGGGTCTGCAGGCGCTGCCCGAGGTGCGCGCGGTCGGCGATGAGAGCAGCCGCTGGGTCGCCTTCGACCTGCGACCGCTGGCGTCGCAGCTGCGCGGCGAGGTGTCGCCGTCGCTGCTCGACGCGACGCGCCGGGCGGTCATCGAGCCGGTCACGCCGTACCCGGTGCCCGACTTCCAGCTCACGACGACGCCGAAGCCGAACCCGCGCGAGCTCTGGGCGTCGAACAAGCCCGACTCGGCCCTCACCCTCGAGAACCCGCGCTCCGGCACGGTCGACGGCGTCTTCAGCTTCACGGTGAGCACGGTGCCCGCCGTCGCCGGCCCCGTGCAGCTCACGCTGCCCGATGGCACCCACCAGACCGTGCGTCTCACGGGCGGAACGGGCAGCGTGCGCCTGCGTCTGAGCCTCGCACCCGGCCAGTCCCAGCTCAGGGTGGCCATCCCGGCGAGTGGGCAGACGGTTCAGCTGGGCCTCTCCAATATCCTGTTCACCGAAGACGCCACGCAGCGGTTCCTCGATCGCACTGCGTCGGCCGTGGCGAAGTGAGCCCAGAGGGAAGACGAGCTATGGAACAGCCCTCCGACGAACGGCCCTATCTGCACACCGTGTCGGTCGTGATCCCGGTCTACGGCGGCGAGCACACCCTCGCGCCGCTGACCGAGGAGCTCGTGCCCCTGACCGAAGAGAGCGTCACGCCCGACGGGAACCACTTCGTCGTCTCAGAGGTGCTGTTCTCGTATGACAACGGCCGCGACGACTCCGCCCGCGTCATCAGGGAGCTCGAGGGGAAGCATCCGTTCGCCCGCGCCATCTGGCTGAGCCGCAACTACGGGCAGCACGCGGCCACGCTCGCCGGCATGTCGTCGTCGGCCGGCGACTGGATCGTCACGCTCGACGAGGACGGCCAGCACGACCCGGCCGACATCGCGGGCATGCTCGACACCGCCCTGCGCGAGCAGGCACCGCTGGTCTACTCCAAACCGGTGAACGAGGCGCCGCACGGGTTCCTGCGCAACCTGGCCTCGAAGTCGGCGAAGGCGCTCATCTCGCTGCTGCTCGGAAGCGCGAACGCGAAGAACTACCAGAGCTTCCGGCTCGTGGTCGGCTCGATCGGGCGCAGCGTCGCGGCCTACGCCGGCAGCGGGGTCTACCTCGACGTCGCGCTGAGCTGGATCGTGTCCTCGACGGCGACGAGCCCGACGATGCTGCGGCAGGAGGGGGCCGGGCGGCAGTCCGGCTACTCTCTACGACGACTGCTCTCCCATTTCTGGCGGCTCGTGATCTCGAACGGCACGCGCGGCCTGCGCATCGTGAGCTACATCGGCGTGCTCTTCGCCGGGTTCGGCATCGCCCTCACGATCTGGGTGCTCATCGCGACCGCGGCGGGCAACAACACCCCGCCGGGCTGGGCATCGACGACGATCATTGTCACGATCACCTCTGGCGCGATCCTGTTCTCGCTGGGGGTCATCGCGGAGTACATCGGCGTGTCGGTGAACATGGCGATGGGGAAGCCGCTGTACCTGATCACCACGGATCCGGCGGACGGCCCCATGGGTAAGGCGCTGCCGGGCAGCCGCAGGTGACGATCGCATGGGTCGTCGGCCAGGGCGGCATGCTCGGCGGCGCGGTGGCCCACGCCATCGACGCCGACCCGCGGCGGCGATGGCGCCTGATCCAGCAGCCAGGGCTGCCGTGGGGCGATGACGGCGCGTTCGCCGCCGCGGTGGACGCAGGTCTTGAGGCGCTCCGCGATGCGGTGAGCGCGGCGGCGGGCGAGGACTGGGCGATCGTCTGGGTCGCCGGCGCGGCCGTGACCGCGGCGACCGCCGAGCAGGTCGCGCGCGAGCTCGCGCAGTTCCGCCTCTTCTGCGAGCGGGTCGCCGCCGTGTTCGACGCTGAGCTGCTGGCGCGCGGATGCCTGTTCTATTCGTCGTCGGCAGGCGGCGTCTACGGCGGGTCGACGAACCCGCCGTTCACGGAAGAGACCGAGCCGGCGCCGATCTCGCTCTACGGCCGGTTCAAGCTCGACGCGGAACAGCTCGCCGTGCGCCTCACCGCGAGCGGATGCCGTGTGCTGGTCGGGCGGATCACCAATCTGTACGGCCCCGGCCAGAAACTCGGAAAACTGCAGGGTCTGATCTCGCACCTGGCGAAGGCGCAGCTGTCGCCGAAGCCCGCGACGATCTTCGTGCCCGTCGAGACGGTGCGCGACTACATCTTCGTCGACGACTGCGCGCGCCTGCTGCTCGATGCCCTCGACCGGCTCCTCGGCTGCCCTGCGGGCACCGGGGTCACGAAGATCCTCGGCTCGGGTCGGGGCACGAGCATCGCCGATCTGCTCGGCCAGTTCCGCCAGATCGAGAAGCGGCGGCCCAACGCGATGCTCGGCTACTCGGCGCAGGCGGCGCTGCAAGGGCTCGATCTGAGGATGAGGTCGGTCGTCTGGCCCGAGCTCGACCACCGCGAGCTGACCCCCCTCGCCGCCGGCATCGGCGCCACCATGGACGACGTGCTGCTTCAGGTGCAGCACCCCGAGGGGGTCCGCTGATGCCTACAGCTCGGCGTGCAGCTGCCAGACGCGCGCTCCGGAATCGCGCCAGCTGAAGGCCTTGGCGCGGTCGCGCCCGAGGGTGGCGAGCGCCTCGGCCCTGGCATCCCCGGCGAGCACGGTGCCGACGGCGGCTGCGAGCCGCTCCGCATACCGTGACCCGGCGTCGTAGCGCGCGACCTGGTAGCCGGCGCCGCTCGCCAGCTCGACGAGCGCGGGGGCGTCTGAGTGCACGAGCGGAGTCCCGAACGCGAGCGCCTCGAGGGCCATGAGCCCGAAGCCCTCGGCGTAGCCCGGGGCGACGAACGCCGCGGCGCGCATGAGCAGCAGGGCGAGGTCGCTGTCGCTGACGGTGCCGAGCGGGCGCACCCGCCCCTCGGGCAGCCCGGCCAGCATCGCGACCTCGGTGATGCGGCGGCCGCGCCACTCGTCGTCGCCGACGACCAGGACGGGCACGTCCTGGAACTCGGGCAGCGCCGCCGCCTCGACGAGGGCGTCGATGCCGCTGCGGGGGTCCATCGAGCCGGACGCGAGCACGAAGCGCTCGGGGAGCTTCAGCCAGCTCGCGCGGACCTCTGGGTCGTCGGGCAGCGTGATGCCGGCGCTCGTGGCGCCGGGGATGACGCGGATGCGCTCGCCGACGTTCACGTGCTCGGCGAGCTCGGCGGCGACGGCGTGGCTCGGCACCACGATCGCGTCGGCGTGCTTCGCGGCCCGGTGCGCCATCCGCCGCGCCCAGGCGGCGTCGTCGAGGGAGCCCGGGTGCGTCCACGCGATCGTGTCGTGGACGGTCACGACGAGCTGACGCGCGACGTGCTGGTCGCCGCGCACGAGCGGGGCGAACAGGCTCGGGGCGTGCAGGATGCCGGTGCCCGCGGCGACCCGGACGCCGTTGGCCCACGCGCTCGCCAGCGCACCGTGCGGCAGCCGCGACACCGTCGTGCGGGTGGTGCCGGGGAACGCGCTCTCGAACGCGGCCAGCTCGCTCGTGGGGCGGCGGGAGACGATCAGCTCGACGTCGCACTCCGGGGGAGCGGTGGCGATGAGCGCCCGGGTCAGCTCGCCGGCGTAGCGGGTGAGGCCGTTGATCCTCGGCTGTGTCGACGTGCGAGCGATGGTGTCGTCGGCGATCACGCGGAGGGTCGTCATGGTGCCACGAGACTATCGGGGCTCAGCCGCGGCTCGTGAATCGGGCGCGCACCGACAGAGCGATCTTCAGGCCGATTCGCAGGGGCCACAGATAGGGCGCCGAGTACTTCCGCGACAGGTACAGGTACGCACTGCGGTGATGCTCTCTGCGCATCGCCGAGGCGTGGTTCGTGGTCGAGTGCGCGCCGGTGTGAGTGACCACCGCACCGGGCACGTAGAGGTTCCGCCAGCCCGCCTGCGCGAGCCGGGCGCCGAGGTCGACGTCCTCGAAGTACATGAAGTAGCTCTCGTCGAAGCCGCCGATGGCCTCGAAGGCGCTGCGGCGCACCAAGAGGCACGAGCCCGAGAGCCAGCCTGTCTCGCGCCAGGTGCCGGTCGTGACGCGGTTCTCGCCGCGGTAGCGGCGCGTCCAGGGGTTCCCGAGCCAGACGTTGGCGAACAGGGCGTGGCCGATGCCCGTGCGCAGGCTCGGCAGTTCCCGCGCCGAGGGGTAGGTCTCGCCGTCGCTCTCGAGGATGCGGGGGCCGACGGCGCCGGCATCCGGCTGCTCGCTCGCGACGGCGAGGAGCGTCGAGATCGCGTGCTCGGTGAAGGTGACGTCGGGATTCGTGATGAGAATCCACTCGACGCTCTGCGGCAGGCGCCGCGCGCCGAAGTTGATGCCGCCGCCGTAGCCCAGGTTGGTCGGTGCCGCGACGACCTCGAGGCCGTCGAGGCTCGGCAGGTCGAGGCCGTCGTCGCGCGCGTTGTCGACCACGATCGTGTGAGCGGGCACCTCCGAGCCGGTGGCCAGCGAGGCGACGAGTGAGCTCAGGGCTTCCCCCGAGTGGTAGCTGACTGTCACTGCTGCGAGGGCCGGTTCGTGGCGCGACTCAGCACGTCGCGCGTTAGCAACCACCGATCCCTTCGCTTGCACTTTGACATTCTAGGGCGTGCCGTCGCGCGGCCCGAGAGAGCGTCCATATAGGCGGGCTCCCTGAGAAGAATCAGTAGGGTAGACGGGTCCGGAGCAGCTGAGCTCCCCGGCGCGTCTGCCCGATTGGATCCACATGCCGAGCGCTGTCATTTTTGTCACTCGAAAGTTCCCTCCGCAGATCGGCGGCATGGAAACGCTCGCCGCGAACACGCATCGGGCCCTCATCGAATCGGGGTCCGATACAACGCTGATTGCCTTGAGGCGCTCGAACAAGAACCTCGTGTGGTGGCTACCCGTCGCCGCCGTTCGACTGTTCGGCGCTACCTTGCGAGCGCGCGAAAGCGAAGTGCTCTTCGGCGATGCCCTCACGTGGGCTCTGTTGTCGTGGATACCGCGCTCGCTGGGCATGCGCGCGTCGACGATGGTCATGGGGCTCGATGTGACCTTCTCCAATCCGATCTATCGCGCCCTCGTATATCCCGCCCTGCGTCGTGCACCGCACATCATGGCGATCAGCACAGCGACCAGAGCGCAGGTGATCGCCCTGGTCGGCGTCGCGCCCGAGCGAGTGTCCGTCATCACCCTGGGCATCCCGCCCGAGCCGGATCCGCCGTACAGCCGCGAGGAAGCGCGCTGTCGCATCCTCGAGCTCGTCGGCGCGGCTGGCGACGCTGTGCTCTTGCTCACAACCGGGCGGCTGGTGCGACGCAAAGGAGTGCGCTGGTTCGTCAGCGAGGTGCTCCCCAGGCTGGACGCCCGGGTGGTTTATCTCGTCGTTGGCGAAGGAGAAGATCGTCCGCAGATCGAGGCCGCGGTCGCGGAACGTGGGCTCACTGGCCGTGTGCATCTGCTCGGCCGCGTGAGCAATGAACGTCGCGCTGAGCTGCTGCGTGGCGCGGATATTTTCGTGCAGCCGAACATCCCGGTACCTGGCGACATCGAGGGTTTCGGGCTCGTTGTGACCGAGGCGAGTCAGGCCGGCGTCTTCACTGTGGCTGCAGACCTCGAGGGACTGGTCGACGCGGTTCGCGACGGCGAGACCGGCATCAGGGTGCCGAGTGCCGACGCGACTGCCTGGGCAGATGCCTTGGAGGCCATCATCGCGGATCCTCGCCGCAGCGAACGGGCCGGCGAATTCCGGATCGCCGCACGCGACACGTACTCCTTGCAGAACATGGCGGCACAGCTCTTCACGATCATGGAGTCGGAGTCGGAGTCGGAGTCGGAGTCGGAGTCGGAGTCGGAGTCGGAGTCGGAGTCGGAGTCGGAGTCGGAGTCGGAGTCGGAGTCGGAGTCAGCGAAGTGAGCAGGCTTTCGCGCCTGCGCGCCCCCATCCAGATCGCGTGCGGAGCGCTCGCGGTGGCTTTCCTCGTCTACTTCGCGGTGTCGAACTGGCGGGAAGTGCTCTCGTCGCTCAAGGTCATGGATCCGTGGTTCGTCGTCGCTGGGCTGGCTTCGGCCTTCGCGGGCACCTACTGTGCCATGTTGAGCTGGCGGTCGGTCGTGCACGCATTCGGTCGCAAGATCGGTTTGCGTGCTGGCGCTGAGGTGACGTTCACGTCGCAGATCGGCAAGTACATCCCCGGCGGCATCTGGCCCATGGTGGCGGGCAGCCAGGCGGGCCAGCGCGCGGGGCTCCCCGGTTCCGTGACAGTCGTCACGATGACGTTGCAGCTCGGCGTATCGCTTGTCACCGGTGCGATCGTCTCGCTCGGGACGCTCGTCCTTGTTCCCGTGCTCGCAGAACGCTACTGGTGGCTCATCGTTATTGTGGTGCTGGCTGGGGCGGCTTTGCTTCTCCCCCCCGTGATGCGCCGAGTCTTGGCGTTGCTCTTTCGAGTCCTTCGTCGGTCCGATCTGCTTCCGACCTTGAACGGCCGCCACCTCGGTGCTTCCATGCTCTGGGCTTTGGCGAATTGGGCTCTTATGGGCCTTCAGCTTTGGTTGCTGTTCGCATCGGCGGGTCACGGCAGCACGGCGTTGCTTCTTCCGAGCGCCTCCGGGTACGCGCTGTCCTGGGTAGTCGGATTCCTCGCGGTTTTCGCCCCGGCCGGGGCCGGTGTCCGCGAAGGGATCCTGGTGCTGCTTTTCGGCGGGTCCGTCCCGACTGCGACGGTGCTCGGTGTAGCCCTGGTGAGTCGGGTGCTCTTAATCGTCGTAGACGTCACCTTGTTCGCGATCGCGGCGAGTGCACGTCGGGCGGACTCGCGGCGGCTGGCGACAGACAGGGCCGCGGCCACGAGTACGCCGGCACATAGAGACTGAACCGCCTGCTGCAACAGACAGCTAGCTAGGGCGTGTCTCCTAACTGGTGGCCGGTGCTGAGAGCAGTCTGTGGCTGTGGCGCGTTCTCGGGTTCTGCCGGCTGCAGCGTGGCCGCGGAGACGGCCGGGGAGATCGACTGGGCCGTCTCGGTGGACTCGACCGTGAACCGTGCGCATCAGCACGTGAGCACGCTGCCGCGCCTAAGAAAGGGACCTGTCGCATTACACGAATATGCTGACGGAGCTGCCTGATCATGCGATCGGCCGCTCCCGCGGCGGCTTGAGCACGAAGATCCACCACCTCGTGGACGGCACCGGGCTGCCGCTGGTCGGGCGCGAAGAGGCCGGGGACTGGCCGATGTTCGAAGTCCTGATGAACCGCCTCGAAGTCGCACATCACGGGCCCGGCCGGCCCCGCACCCGCCCCGACCGGGTTCGCGGCGACAAGGCGTACTCCTCCCGCGCGATCCGGCAGCACCTGCGGCAGCGGGGCATTACCGCCGTCATCCCCGAGCAGTCCGATCAGATCGCCGACCGCAATCGGCGTGGCTCCCGCGGCGGGCGCCGCCGGGCCTTCGACACCAAGGACTACAAGGGCCGCAACGTCATCGAGCGCGGCTTCTCCGACATCAAGCAATGGCGTGGGATCGCTACGACAAGCTCGCCCTCACCTACCGCGGCGGCGCCGTCCTACGCGCCGTCACCCCCTGGCTCAAACGGTTAGGAGACATACCCTAGGTGGTCTCGACGGCGACGGTCCGTCATCGCGCGGGAGGCGCGAGCGGTGTGACCGTGCCGTCAGCGCCGATGCGGCCGACCCAAAGCTGCCACGTCTCCGTCGTGGGCTGCACCGGGCGTCGATTGAGGAGCTGCGGCCAGGTGCTGACAGTGGCGCTTGGTTGGGCTATCGGTGTTGTGCCGGAAACCCAAGGGATGCTGTCCGGGCTATACGACACGATGTCGACAGCGTCTCCGCCGTAGTCCTTGCGAATCTGACGAAGAATGTCGGCGGTCAGCGTGGTCTTGAGTCCCAGATAGGTGATGGTTTCGTTGCCGCAGATTGACTGCACGCTGGGAGTCAGTCTGTATGTGCGTGTCAGAACGTAGACGACCGGCGCTTTAGCATCCAGTGTGTCGCACATCGTCTCGAACTGGTCGAGTCTGCCCCCGTGCTCCACGCTCGTGAGGACCGGTGCGGACTTGTACAGGGTGTACGAGGGGAATGCAATGACCGACGCGGCGAGGATTGCCACTACCGGAGTTGCTATGTACGCCACCGCACGCGAGCGCATGAGCGGTGAGCTCGACGCGACCAAGAGTTGAAGGACGCACAGCGCCATGAGGATCAAACCGGGAATCGTCACCGGAAGGAATCGGCGCAACGCCCATATCTGATCGGGTGAGATGCTCACCTGGACCAGGTACAGCAGGCTAGGCCCCGCGATGACGCCAAGAAGAGGGAGAAGCCGAGAAGCGCCGCCGCCAACAGCTTGGCGCGCGGCATATGCGATGCCCAAGAAGCCCAGAATGACGGCCGGCCAACCAATGTACATGGCAAGCCACAGCACGGAGTCTTCCGTGTAGGTCTGCGTGCCGTTCACCGCAACCCCTGCAGCCTTCTGAATTGTGGCGACCGACCCGTTCGAACCGCCGTGCTGGCCGGTGAACCATAGGGGGCGAGAAATGAGAGTGACCGCGGCGAGTATCA
>NZ_JBLRDT010000308.1:0-2133 GCF_057512245.1 Gryllotalpicola sp. CP2-P1 | reverse complement strand
CGCCGGGCTGTGCGTCGGGCTGGCTCTCGTGATGGCCGGGCGGATTCCTCGCGCACCCCGCGTCGTGAGGGCGGGTGCCGCGGTGCCGGTCGCGTGAGGTGCTCGTGCCCCGGACGTGGGGGCGGCGGGCGGCGCTCTCGCGAGTAGCCTCGAAGGACCCGAAGTGAAAGATCCTCACCTGCCATGAGCGACTCCTCCCCCCTGAGCGACCCGAACGCCCCCCGCGTCGTCATCGTGAACAACAGCCGCGAGACGTTCACCTCCGACCGCAGCGGTGCGATCGCGACCTGCGTGTGGGAGCTCTGCCGCGCCGCGGAGCGCCGCGGGCAGGCGCCCGAAGTCGTGACGCGGGTCGGCGAGGGCTCGGTCTACCCCTGGCCGCACCTGTTCGCCGTACCCGAGTCGAGCGCCTCGCCTGGGCGGGCGGGGCGCGTCGCCGAGGCGGCATCCGGCGCCATGGGCTGGGCACGGCCCGCCCAGCGGCAGTATGCGAGCCACGTGCTGCGTCGCCTGCGCGAGGTGCGCCCGGAACTCGTCATCGTGAACAACGACCCCGAACTGGCCGCGTATCTCTCCGCTGCGCTCGGCGAGGTGCGCGTGCTGCACTGGTACCACAACCTCGAGACGACGGGCTGGCGCTTCCGGCGGCGCATCGTGCTCGACCGGCGCATCGCGCTGGCGGCGGTGAGCGACTACCTGGCCCGCGCCGTCGAGGGAGTCTACGGCCTCGCGCCGCACCGCGTCAGCACCGCGCGCAACGGCGTCGACCTCGAGCGCTTCATCGAGAAGAACTCCTTCGCGCCGCTGCCGACGATCGGCTTCGTCGGCAGAGTCGCGATCGAGAAGGGCGTCGACACCCTGCTGCGCGCCTGCCGCATTCTCGCCGAGCGCGGGCGGGCGTTCGGCGTGCAGATCGTGGGCGACACGAACTGGGGATTCTCCGACGGGAACCCCTACGGCCGCGAGGTGGCCCGGCTCGCCGACGAGCTCGCCGAGCGCGGCGTGCCCATCCGCCGGCTCGGGCACGTCGCGCGGGCTCAGATCCCGGCGGCGATCGCCGAGTCGGACGTCCACGTGGTGCCATCGCGCTGGGACGACCCCGCGCCGCTGACCGTGCTCGAGGGCATGGCGACCGGGGTGCCCGTCGTCGCGTCGGCGAGCGGCGGCATTCCCGAGCTCGTCTGGGGCGCCGGCCGCCTCGTGCCGCGCGAGAACGCCGAGGCGCTGGCCGACGTGCTGGACGAGCTCGTGCAGGACGCCGAGCTGCGCCGGGAGCTCGGGGAAGAGGCCAGAAGGCGCGCCGCGACGTTCACCTGGGACGAGACCTGGGCGCAACTGGTCGGGGCCGGGCTGCGATGACGCCTGCGGCGACCGACCCACCGTTCGTCTTTGTGCTGCCAGAGGCCGAGCGCTACGGGGCAGACGGCGGCGCGATCGCGACCGTCACCCACGAGCTCGTGCTGGCGCTGGCGGATGCCGGCGACGGCAGCGTTGTCGTGAGCCCCCGCTCGGCGGGCCTGCCATATGCGGGCGGCGAGGTCGTGACCCTCGCGCGCAGCGGCGACCCGGCCTCGCGCGTGCACGGCGCCGCGCGCCGGGTGCTCGCGAAGCTCGCCCCGCGGCGCTTCGGAGCACGCTCGCGCTACCTCGCCGAGGTCGAGCGGGTGCTGGCACGGCGGCAGAGCCGCTGCATCGTCGCGGCCAACGACCCGGCGCTCGCGACGCGGCTCGCGGCCGACGGCCGCACCGTCGTGCTCTGGCTGCACAACTACCTTCAGGGGGCGGAGGCCGACGCGCTGCGGCGCGTTCCGCCGTCGGTGCGCATGGTGGCCGTCAGCGAGTCGGTGCGGCGATGGACCGTGGACGAGCTCGGCATCGCAGCCGGCCAGGTCGTCACGATTCCGAACGCCGTCAACCACGAGCTGTTCCACGCGCGTGGGCGGGCGCCGCGGCCCGATCGCCCGCTTGAGGTGGTCTGCCACGGCAGGGTCGACCCGAACAAAGGCCAGGTGCTCGCCGTGCGCGCCGTCGCCCGCGCGCGCGAGCTGGGAGCCGAGGTGCGGCTGACGATCATCGGCGGGGCGCTCTCGTTCGGGCATCCCGGTGGCGCTCAGCAGCAGTACGAGCGCGAGC
>NZ_JBLRDT010000307.1:0-2154 GCF_057512245.1 Gryllotalpicola sp. CP2-P1 | reverse complement strand
GCCGGCGACTTCACCTTCGACAGCCTGCACACCGACTACCGCCTGAGCCGCGCGGCGGACGGCCGCGCCGAGCTCGCGGTGACCGAGACGTTCGCGGCGCGCTTCCCGGATGCCGACCAGAACCACGGCATCGAACGGGCGATCCCGACGAGCGCCGACGGCCGCTCGCTGCACGTGCGGGTGCGCAGTGTGACGGATGCCGCAGGCGCGCCGGTCGCCTGGCAGCTGCTGACCGACGACGTGCCCGCCGGCTTCACGGTCGTGCGCATCGGCGACCCCTACTCCTTCGTGCACGGAGCCCAGAGCTACGTCATCCGCTACACGATGCGCGACGTCGTCCACGAGGCGCAGGGCGCGCAGCAGTTCCTGTTCGACGTCAACGGAACCGGCTGGGCCCAGCCGTTCGGAACGGTGAGTGCGACGCTGCACGTGCCTGCCGCGCTCGCGGGCTCGCTCACGGGCGACACGGCCTGCTATCAGGGGGCCCAGGGGTCGACGGCGCGCTGCACGATCACTCGCACCGGTGACGCCTTCGCCGCCACGGCCACCGACCTCGGCGCCCACGAGAACGTGACGATGAGCGTCGGCTTCGCCCCCGGCACCTTCGCGGTGCCGCTGTCGCTGCGGCGCCTCGCCGTGTGGGTGCTGCTCGGCGTCGCGGTCGTGCTGCTCGGCCTCGCGATCGCGGTGCGCGTCAGGAGCCTCGGCAACCCGAGGGGCACGGGCATCATCGTGCCGCAGTACGCGGCGTTCCCCGGCATCGGCGTGATGGAGGCCGCGGAGCTGCTCGACGAGCGCGATCGCGCCTTCCCTGCGCTCGTCACGCAGCTCGTCGTGAGCCGCGCCGCCACCATGACCCGCGACGACCGGGGCACGGCGAAGACGAAGGACGATCTCTACGCCCTCCAGCTGCACGACGCGACCGTGCTCGACGACGAGGACGCCGACGCGGTGCACACCCTCTTCGGCTCGATCAAGCCCGGCGCGGCGGTGACGCTCGACCCGAAGAAGCCCGAGGTCGGCGACCGCATCGCCAAGCTGCTGCGCGAGGCGCGCGACGCGGTGCGCAAACAGGGGCTGATCGCCCGGCGGTACACCGCGCTGAGCGGCATCCTGCTCGCCGCGGGCATCCTGTTCGCGGTCGTCACCGTCGCCTGGTTCGTCGTGCTGAGCAGCGGGGCCTTCGGCACCTGGCTGCACTACCTCGGGCTCGTGGCGGCCCTCGCGCTGCTCGTCGCAGCCGTCGCCCTGGTGTGGCCGCGCGAGCGGCGGACCACGGCCGCGACCCCCGCCTACGAGCACCTGCTCGGCATCCGCGACTACCTGCGGCTCGCCGAAGCCGACCGCATCCGCATGCTGCAGAGCCCGACGGGCGCCGAGACGCAGAAGACCCCGCAGGGCGAGGATCTCGTGAAGCTGTACGAGAAGCTGCTGCCCTACGCGATCCTCTTCAACGTCGAGAAGGAGTGGCGAGAGGTGCTCGGCCGCGCCTGGGCGACCACGCCCACGGACGTGACGCCGACCCTGCTGCCCCTGCAGACGCTGCTGTTCGCGAACGCCTTCGCATCGCACAACTACGCGACGACCGCGAGCACGACGAGCAACTCGCACTCGTGGTCGAGCTCGGGCGGCAGCGGATTCTCGGGCGGATTCTCGGGCGGCGGCTTCGGCGGTGGCGGCGGCGGGGGCTGGTAGAGGCCCCAGGCCTACTCCGCCACGACGCGCAGCGTCTCGACCGCCGGGTCGACCGCGCCCCGCACGAAGCCGGTCGGCGCGGCCGCCACGTGCTGCAGGAACTCGACGGTCTCGGCCGTGATGACCTCGCCGGGCATGACGTTCGGGATGCCCGGCGGGTAGGCCGCGAGCGAGTCCGCCGACACCCGCCCCACGGCCTGCGCGGCCGGCACGACCGTGGCGGCCGCGAAGGTGGCGTCGCGCACCAGCATCCGCTTCTCGCCGGGCTCGGGCAGCGGCACGCGCACGAAGCCCGACGTCGCGACCTCGGGGTCGTCGGCACGCAGGCTGTGCAGGGCGTCGACGATGCGGCCCAGGTCGGGGTGCGACCCCGGGCCGACGATCGCGAGCACGCAGGCATCCGTCGACAGCTCGAACTGGATGCCGTGATCGCGCAGCATCACCGACCGCACGGCGTGG
>NZ_JBLRDT010000306.1:0-2187 GCF_057512245.1 Gryllotalpicola sp. CP2-P1 | reverse complement strand
GGCATCCGCACGCGCGTCGTCGACTACGAGATCGGCTGGGTCGCGGGCGCGACGATCCACTCCGACGGCTACGAGGGCACGGCGCGGGCCGTCGTCGACGAGGACCGTCGCGTGCTCGTCGGCGTCACCTTCGTCGGGGCGGATGTCGGCGAGCTGCTGCACTCCGCCACGATCGCCGTCACCGCCGAGGTGCCGATCGAGCGGCTCTGGCATGCCGTGCCCTCGTACCCCACGCTCAGCGAGGTCTGGCTGCGGTTGCTCGAGAGCTACGGGCGCCCGACGGCATGAGCGCGCTGCTGCGCCTCGTCTCGCTGCCCGGCTACCTGTTCGCCACCTGCGTGGGGCTCGTCTGGGGCTTCCTGTGGAGCACCGGCGAGGTCCGCCGCCGCGCCGGCCTGTTCGTCTTCACCGGCATGCCGAAGTGGGCCTTCGGCCGCGGCGGCTCGTGCGTGGGCTCGTGCTATCTCACCGCCGACAACGCGAGCGACACTGTGCTCGAGCACGAGGCGGTGCACAAGCGGCAGTGGCAGCGCCTCGGCATGCTGTTCCCCCTGCTCTATGCAGCCGCGGGTCGAGACCCGCTGCGCAACCGCTTCGAGATCGAGGCGGGGCTCGAGAAGGGCGGCTACCTGTGAGCGGGGTGCCGAGCCGGGTCGTCGTCGTCACCGGGGCGAGCTCGGGCATCGGCCGCGAGACCGCGCTGGCGGCGGCCAACCGCGGCGATCACGTCGCCGTCGTCGGGCGCAACCCCGAGCGCACGCGCTCCGTCGCGAGCCAGGCGGGCGGCGAGGCATACGTCGCCGACTTCGATCGCCTCGATGACGTGCGGATGCTGGCCGAGCAGCTCCTCGCCCGCTATGAGCGCATCGACGTGCTCGTCAACAACGCGGGCGGCCTCGTCAGCGAGTGGGAGCTCACCGCCGACGGGCACGAGCGCACGCTGCAGTCGAACGTGCTCGCACCGTTCCTGCTGACCCGGCTGCTGCGCCCGCGGCTCGAGGCGACGGCGGCACTGCCCGGCGTCGCGCCGGGAACGGTGCGCGTGCTCGCGACGGCCTCGATGGCGAACCAGTGGGGCCGCCTGCAGCTCGACGACCTCGAGTGGGCCGAGCGCCCCTACCGCCGCGGCTGGCCCGTGTACGGCACGGCGAAGCTCGCGGTCGTGATGTGGGTCCGCGAGCTGGCCGAGCGCCTGACCGGCACGGGGGTGGACGCCTATTCGGTGCACCCCGGCATGGTGGCGACGAGCTTCGGCGGCACCTCGCGCCTCGTGCGCCTCGGCAACACGGTCCTCGCGGGCCACTGGGGCCGGTCGGCGCGAAGCGGGGCCGAGCCGCTGATCGCGTTCTCGAGCACGCTGCCGATGGATGCCCCGAGCGGCACGTACTTCTCGAGGTTCCGCCCCTTCGGCCGCACCGCTCCCCAGGCATCCGACCCGGCACTGCGGCATGCGCTGTTCGAGCTGCTCGTCGAGCTCACCGGCTGACGCGCCTCACCACACGGGCGGGCGGCGGAAGCGCCAGCGGATCTTCCGCTCGAGCTGCGCGCACAGGGCGAGCAGGGTGCGTTCGCCCCCGGGGCGCCCGATGAGCTGCACGCCCATCGGCAGGCCGGCCGGGGCATCCGCCGTCGGCTCCGTCTGGAGGACGGGGACGGTGATCGCCGGCAGCCCGCTCACGTTCACCATCGACGTGAAGGGCGTGTAGCGGCACTGCTGCTCGAAGTTCCGCTCGGCGTCGTCGTGGTCGTACCACCCGTTCGGCCGCGGCGTCATCGCGAGCGCCGGGGTGAGCACCGCGTCGAAGCTCGCGAAGCGGGCGATGAAGTCCCGCTCGAAGCGCCGCAGGGTGCGCAGGCTCTCGATCACCCGGGCGGCGGGAAGCGCGCGCCCCGCGGTGACGAGCCACTGCGTGAGCGGCTCGGTGCGGGCGAGCTGCTCGTCATCGAGCGGCAGGGTCGCGGCACCGGCCTGCCACACGTCGCGGAATGCGGGCGCGTACGTCGGGTCGGGCGGCAGCTCGGTCTGCTCGATGCCGTGACCGAGGCCGGTCAGGGCGTTCACGGCCGTCTCGAGCGCCAGGGATGCCTCGGGCGAGATCTCGATGCCGGGGTAGGCGGCGTCCCACGCGGAACTCGTCATGACGCCCAGCTGGAACCGCCTCGTGCCGTCGTCGAGCTCGCCGCGCA
>NZ_JBLRDT010000305.1:0-2201 GCF_057512245.1 Gryllotalpicola sp. CP2-P1 | reverse complement strand
CGTGCCGCCGATGTCGAGGCCGAGCCTCATGCGCCGGCCCCCAGCAGCTGCAGCAGCGCCTCGCCGGCGAGGCGAGAGGCGCCGAACGTCGCGATGTCGGCATAGGCCCGGTCATCGCTCGGCCAGCCCATGTCGACGACGAGAACGGATGCCCCGCCCGCCGCCCGGGCCCGGTCGATGTAGTCGCGCGCGTACGGCCGCCGATGCAGGTCCTTCCCGACGATCAGCAGCGCGCCACCCACCGAGGCCGGCCCCTCCTCCGGCGCGGACACCGTCGCGTCGGCGTGCGCCCCCGCCGCGAAGACGCCCCACGGGGCGACGCCGACGGCGATGTTGTTCACGCTCTCGATGCGCACGATTCCATAGTGCCCGCCCGCGGCCGCGATCCAGGCGCGGGCGTGCGCCGACACGTCGAATCCGCGTGCGATCTGCTCGAGGTCGAAGACGGGCTCGGTGACGGGGGATGCCGGCGCCGCAGCGCTCGCGGCGCGTGAGCGGAGCCGCTCGGCCAGCGCGCGCGTGCGGCTCGCGGCCTCCCGCACCCGCTCGGCCGGGAGCTCGCCCGACGCGACGGCGCCCCCCAGCGCGGCCACGATCCCCTCCAGCTGCGCGGCCGAGTTGTCGGTGCCGATGCACAGCAGATCGACGCCCGCCGCGAGTGCGCGCACGGCGGCGCCGGCGATGCCGAGCTCACCCGAGGCGCCCTTCATGTCGAGCGCGTCCGAGACGATGACGCCCTGGAAGCCGAGCTCGCCGCGCAGCAGCCCCTGCAGCACGGGGGCGCTCATGGTGGCCGGCCGGTCGCCGTCGAGCTGGGGCAGCAGGATGTGCGAGGTCATGATCAGCTCGGTGCCCGCCTCGACGGCGGCACGGAACGGCACGAGCTCGCGCCCGCGCAGCTCGTCGAGGGTGCGGTCGACGACCGGCAGCGCGAGGTGCGAGTCCTGTGCCGTGTCGCCGTGGCCAGGGAAGTGCTTGGCGGCCGCGCCGACGCCCGTGCCCTGGACTGCGGCGACCCAGGCGGCGGTGTGGTCTGCGACGAGGGCGGGCTCCGTTCCGAAGGAGCGCACACCGATCACAGGGTTGTCGGAGTTCGAGTTGATGTCCGCGTCGGGCGCGAAGGTCACGTTCACGCCGACCTTGCGCAGCTGCCACCCGACGGCGCGGGCGGTGCGCTCGGTCAGCGCGAGCTCGCCGATGCGGCCGAGCAGCGCGTTGCCGGGGAACGGCGCGCCCCGGTCGTAGTAGAGCCGGGTCACGTCGCCGCCCTCTTCGTCGATCGCGATGATCGCGTCGGGGTTCGCATCGAGGATCGCCGCGGTGAGCCGGCGGGTCTGCTCGCGGCTCGCGATGTTCGCGCCGAAGAGGCAGACACCGCCGAGCCCTTGCCTCAGCAGGGCGTCGAGCCACGCGGGCAGCTCGGTGCCGATGAAGCCCGGCAGGAGCGTGCCGAGGAGGTCTGAGCGCGTGGGCGGGGCCATGTTTGTTAGTAAAGCTTACGAATCGAATGTGCCGCAACATGGGGGCGATACCGCTCGGAAGAAGTGCAACATGACCGAAACACGGGCGATATTCGGCCGTGACACGTCATCGCTTGACTTTCGTTTGTAAGGCAGGTGTACTAACAAAACCGCCCAGCGACGACGCCGACGGAAGGAGAACGGACATGTCCCAGCTCGACCAGAGCCATGCCGCGCGGCCCGCGCTCCGCCCCCGCCAGCTCGCCGAGAAGGCACTGCCCGAGCACAACCGGCGGCACAACCGGGCCCTCGTGCTGCAGCACCTCTTCTACAGCGGCGCGCTCAGCCGCGCCGACCTCGCCCGCACCTCGGGCCTCACTCGTGTGACCGTCGGCGATCTCGTCGCCGAGCTGCAGAGCGAGGGCATCGTCCACGAACTCGGGCAGCGCCAGGGCACCCGGCCCGGCAAGCCGGCCACCCTCGTCGAGATCGACGCAGACGCCTTCCACATCGCCGCCATCGACCTGTCCCCCGGCGACGCGTTCGCCGGCGTCGTCACGAATCTGCGCGGCGAGGTACTGCACCGCCTCACCCAGCCGCTCGCGGGCGCGACCGGCGAGGCCGCCATCGAGAAGGTGCTCATCCTCGTCGCAGGGCTGATCGGCGCCGC
The DNA here is from genome assembly GCF_057512245.1 of Gryllotalpicola sp. CP2-P1. NCBI lineage: Bacteria > Bacillati > Actinomycetota > Actinomycetes > Micrococcales > Microbacteriaceae > Gryllotalpicola > Gryllotalpicola sp. CP2-P1. The sequence goes on along the minus strand of NZ_JBLRDT010000305.1, from coordinate 71 downwards.
CGGCTCGCGGCTGCTGGGCATCGGCGTCGGCACCCCGGGCATCGTCGACGGCGAGGGCATCGTGCGGCAGG
>NZ_JBLRDT010000304.1:0-2213 GCF_057512245.1 Gryllotalpicola sp. CP2-P1 | reverse complement strand
ATGGGCGAGAACGCCCCTGGGCCGGAATACGGCAGCGCGTGCCATGCGCCGTGCGCGTCACGACGATGCCCGACGGCGGTGCGGCCCGAGCGGCCGGCGACCGTGAACCCCGTGGCGGTGAGGCCGAGCGGTGCGAGCAGTTCGGCCGTGACGAAGTCGATGAAGGTCGACCCCGATGCCTGCGCGATCGCCTGGCCGAGCAGGGCGTAGCCGAGGTTCGAGTAGCGGAAGGTCGTTCCGGGGGTGCTGTCGCGCGGCGTGCCCGCGGCGAGCACCGCGCGGAACTCGACCTCGCTGAGGCCCTCCTGCCGGTCGGCCCACGGGTCGTCGGTCGCGAGGCCGCCCGACATCGAGAGCAGCTGGCGCAGTGACGGCGCCTCGGGGAAGCCGTCGGAGAAGCGGAACTCGGGGACGAAGTCGGTGATCGGCTGATCGAGCACGAGCGCCCCGCGGTCGCGCAGCAGCAGAGTGGCCGCCGCTGTGAAGCTCTTCGTGCAGCTCGCGACTCTGAAGGCGGTGTCTGCGTCGGGGGCGGCACCGCCCTCATCGAGCCGGTCGAGGCCGAAGCCCCACGAGCGCACCAGCTCGCCGCTGCGGTCGAAGACGGCCACGACCGACCCCGGCGCCACCCCGTCGGCGATGCGCGGCGCGAACAGCTCGCCGACGGCGGCGTCGAGGAACGGCAGGTCGGGAAGCTCGGTGCTGCTCACCCCTCAAGCATGCCCGGTTCGCAGGCATCCCCGGTCGTCGCGAATGCGGCTCATGCGGCGCGCTGAGCCCGAAACGCGACGACCCGGCCCGGGTTCAGAGCTCGGCGGTCGAATCCAGCGCGAGCACGTACGGGCCCGCGAGCGGGCGGAACCCGAGCCGCGCGTAGAAGGCTTGCGCCGCGTGGTTCTCGGGGCCGACGCCGAGCTGCACGCCGGGGATCCCCCGCTCGCGCAGCTGCCCGAGCAGCCGGCGCATGAGCGCGCGCCCCATGCCCTGACGCTGCAGCTCGGGCAGCAGGTCGATGTGCAGGTGCGCGGGGTAGCGGCCCTGGTCGGGGCCGATCATCCTCTCCGGGTGGTGCCCGAGCTCCACCAGCCGGTCCTCGGCCGAGTCGATGCGGGCGGGCAGGGGATGCCGCGCGGCGAAGCCCGGCAGCCACTCACTGCGGTACCTCTCGACGAAGCTCGCGGTGTCGGCCGCGGCGAGCAGGTACCCCGCCACCCGGCCGCCGACGTCGACGACGGTCGCGAGCTCGGGCTCGAGCGCGACATAGGGACCCGCGTAGATGTCGCCGAGCAGCGTGTCGTCGCTGAACTTCCCCGTCGCGTCGCGGCCGCTGTCACCCGTGAGCAGGCAGACGCGGTAGACGTCGTCGCGGTCGTCCGGGCGATAGGGGCGCAGCTCGGGCATCCTCACCGCCCCTCCCCCGTGCTGCCCGGCGCCGCCGAGCCGAGCGCGAGCGCGATCGCCTGCGCCCGCGTCTGCACGCCGAGCTTCGCGAACAGCGAGTTCACGTGCGTCTTGACGGTCGCCACGCTCACGAAGAACCGCTGCGCGATCTCGGGGTTGCTGCGCCCGCGCGCGATCTCGGCCAGCACCTCGGCCTCGCGTGATGTGAGGGTCGGGAACCTCTCGACGAGCAGCGACCCGTCGAGACGCGGCGCCTCGCGGCGCTCGTCAGCGGCCGGCCCCGCGCTGGTGAACGAGCCGATGAGCTTCGCGCCGACCTCGGGCGCAAGCGTCGTCTGGCCCCGCGCGACCGCGCGCACGGCGGCGGCGAGCTCGGCGCGCCCCGCGTCCTTCGTGAGGTAGCCGCGCGCGCCCGCCTTGAGCGCGGAGACGATGGAGGCGTCGTCGGCGTAGGTCGTGAGCACGAGCACAGCGACCTCGGGGTTCTGGGCGAGGACCCGCTCGGTGGCAGCGGCGCCGTCGAGCTCGGGCATCCTCAAGTCCATCAGCACGACGTCAGGCGCGAGCTCGGCGGCGAGCCTGACCGCGTCGAGGCCGCTCGCCGCCTCGCCGACCACCTCGAGATCGGGCAGCAGCTCAAGCACCGTCACGAGCCCGTCGCGCACGATGGCCTGGTCGTCGGCGACGAGCACGCGGATGAGATCGGATGCCACAGGCTTCAGCCTCTCGCAAGAGACGCCGTCGCCGACACCACGAAACGGCCGTCGCGTTCCCCCGCGGTCACGCGGCCGCCGGGCAGCTGCGCGAACCGC
>NZ_JBLRDT010000303.1:0-2223 GCF_057512245.1 Gryllotalpicola sp. CP2-P1 | reverse complement strand
GCGGTCGGAGGCGACCACGAGCCCGGCCACGCCGGCCACCGACGCGATGACCAGCACGATACCGAGAAGGAAGCGCGGCTCGCGCCAGGTCGGGCGGGGTCGGGGCACGGTCGGCGGTGTGCTCATGACCCCATGCTGGCGAATCCGTCAAGCCCCGGGGAAAGTTATCCACAGAGACGCTGGATTGCTCGGATGGTCGACACAATAGAGGACATGACCAGCCACTCCGCAGGCGATGCCGTGCGTTTCCTGACGACGGCCGACTGCGCGGAGATCCTGAACGTCGAGCTCGCCGACGTGACCGCTCTCGTTGAGACGGGCGAGCTGCCCGCGATCAAGGTGGGCCCGCAGTGGCGCATCGAGCGCGAGGTGCTCGAGTCCTACATCGCTAGTCTCTACGAAGAGCAGCGCCGTCGCGCCCTGTGGGAGCAGTCCGACTTCGCGAGCCTCACCGAGCTGTCGGGCGGCACGATTCTGCGCCCCGGCGACTGACGCCGCCTCGGCCGCTCCAGCCGCCGCGGTCGCCCCCGGTCAGAGCCGCAGCAGCGTGACCGCCGCGAGGGCGACCATGCGATGCTCGATCACGCTGGACTCGCGTCGCACCGCCCCTCGCTCGTGCACGGCGAGATCGAAGTGGTCGGCGCCGACCCGGTCGATCGTGCCGTGCAGCGGAACGGGTTCCGCGCGGCCCAGCACATCGAGGGGAACCCGCCGACGGGCAAGATCGCGCAGCACCACCCCGATGCCGATCTTGGCCGAGAGCCCGCCGGCCGCGGGCGGCTGCTGCTCAGGCATCCGCTCTCTGCTCTGGCGAAGCCGCGCCGCGCTCAGCGTGACCGACGCGATCGACCCGAGCGGCACCACGCACTCGCCCCCGCCGTCGAGCTCGGCCGCGAGCCAGTCGCGCCCCACCGTCACGGGCGCGATGTCGACGGCCGAGCCGTCGACGAGGCGCAGGCGGATGCCCGGCCCGGCCTTCCCCGCGAGAGAAGCCAGCCGGTCGCGCAGACTCGTGCGGGCGGCGCGCAGCCGCTCCTCTTCGCCGCGCTGCTGCGCGCCCTCGGCGTCGAGCCGGGACTCGAGCTGAGCCTCGAGGTCGTCGAAGAGCAGATCGAAGCGCATGGGGGCGACGCTAGCCGTCGCCGAGGCGCGGCGGAAAAGTTATCAACAATGGAAAAAACCTCTGGCGCTGGCGCCGTGACCCATGAAAGGGTCACAAACACTCGACGACCGTCTCGTCGAGCTCGCACAAGCTGGGGGAAGAATGGCGAACGCACAGCGCCATGAGCGGTTCGATGTCGACGACTACTTCGGGGTTCAGCGCACGGCGGATCTGCCCGATCCTGAACCCCTCATCACCAACCTGACGCGCTGCGTGATCGAGATCCTGGCGGGCGCCCGCGAACTCGAGCAGATCGCGCGCTGGATCACCGACGACGTCTACACGAAGCTCGCTCGCCGGGTCAGCTTCGCAGCGCGGTCGCGGGCGCTGAAGCGGGCACCCGCGCAACGGCCGCGATTGACGATCCTCTCGATCCGCACCTTCGAGCCCGACGCCGGCATCGTCGAGGCGACCGTCGTCGTTCAGATGCCGCAGCGCGTGCGCGCCGTGGCGCTGCGCCTCGAGGGGCTCGACTCGCGCTGGCGCGCGACGAGCATCAGCGTGCTGTAGCAACCCACTCCGCGGCGCGCGCGACGTCGATCAGCGTGCTGCAGCAACCCGCTCCGCGGCGCGCGCCACGTCGATCAGCGTGCTGCAGCAACCCGCTCCGCGGCGCGCGCGTCTCGGGCGCGCCGACCGCGCACAGTCGCGCCCGGTCGCGGGTGGGCTGTTCGATCGTGCGGTGATGCCGGGCGTCGGTCCGCGCCCTCGTGCCCCTGCGCGGCGACATTCGATGCCGGAATGCGCCCACGCAGTTCCGCGCGGCGACATTCGATGCCGGAACGCACCCCGCGATTCCAGCCCGGCGACACTAGACGCCGAAATCCCGCGGGAGAACGGCATCTACTGTCGTCCGACGGGAGATCTGCGTCGCAAAAACGGCATCTAGTGTCGCCGCGCAAGCACCCGCAGGGCGCAAATCGGCGTCTAGTGTCGCCGCGCGAGAACCCGCAGGGCACAAAACGGCGTCTAGTGTCGCCGCGCGGGAAGGTCCCTACCGCTTGCGGTTCTGGGCGCGACGCTGGGCGCGGTTCTGCGGCTCGTCCTCGGAGGCAGCGGCG
>NZ_JBLRDT010000302.1:0-2232 GCF_057512245.1 Gryllotalpicola sp. CP2-P1 | reverse complement strand
CCCGACGGTGCACAGTGAGCTCGCGCGCGCCGCTCACCGTCGAGGACTGGGCCGTCGGCGTGTCGGGGCACGAGTCCGCCTGGGCTCCCCAGCTCGAGTCGCTGTTCGCACTGTCGAACGGATTCCTCGGGTGGCGCGGCACCCTCGACGAGAAGCCGTCGTCGCTCGGCGGCACCTGCCGCCTGAACGGATTCTTCGAGCGCTTCCCGCTCGCCTATGCGGAGCCGGCCTACGGCTACCCGAGGTTCGGGCAGGCGCTCGCCGGCGCTCCGGACGGAGCCGTGATCGCGCTCAGCATCGACGGGGAGCGGCTCGACCTGGGCGCAGGCACGGTGCACGCGCACGAGCAGCGCCTCGAGCTGCGCGACGGCACCCTGACGCGCGAGACGGTGTGGGAATCGCCAGCCGGGGCCCGCGTGCGCGTGCGCTCGACTCGCCTGGTCTCGCTCTGCGAGCGCGGCCTGGCCGCGGTGCGCTTCGAGGTCGAGGCCCTCGACGGCCCGCACGACGCCACGATCGTCTCGCTGCTCGAGGCCGCAGACACGCCTCAGCGGAACGAGGACGGCCTCGAATCGATCGCCGCGCTCGTCCCGAGCTGGTCGGAAGCCGACGACGCGGGCGGCGCCGCATCTCACGCCACCGCGCACAGCGGCCTGGCCGTCGCCGCGGCCGTGCATCACGACGTCGGCGGAGGAGCCGAGATGCGGGCGCGAGCGGATGCCGCAGGCATCCGCACGACGATCACGGCGGCCCTGACGCCCGGCCGCGCTCTCACGGTGACCAAGCTCGTCGGCTATGCGACCGGCATTGACCACCAGACCGCCGAACTCGTCGCGACGGCGCGCGCCCAGGTCGAGACGGCGCGCCGCCTCGGCTGGGCCGAGCTGCTGTCGCGGCAGCGGGCCGTGCTCGACGGGTTCTGGCGCACCGCCGACGTCGAGATCGACGGCGACCGGCGGCTGCAGCAGGCGATCCGCTTCGCGCTGTTCCACGTCTTCCAGTCGGTGGTGTTCGCCGACCCGTTCCCGCCGCCCGCCAAGGGGCTCACGGGCTCCGGCTACCAGGGCCACACCTTCTGGGACCTCGACAGCTTCGTCGTGCCGGTGCTCGCCGTGCTGCGCCCTGAGGCCGCCGCGAGCGCACTGCGGTGGCGGCATCGCGGGCTGCCGCTCGCGCAGGAGCGCGCCCGCGAACTGGGCTTCCGCGGTGCCGCGTTCCCGTGGCGCACGATCGATGGGCACGAGAGCTCCGGCTACTGGCCGGCGAGCACGGCGGCGCTGCACCTGAACGCGGACATCGCCGATGCGGTGCTGCGCTATGTCTGGGCGACGGGCGACGAGGAGTTCGCCGCGCGCGAGGGCGTCGAGCTGCTCGTGCAGACGGCCCGGCTGTGGCAGTCTCTCGTGCGCGCCGACGACGACGGCGTCGCGCACCTCGACGGCGTCACCGGGCCCGACGAGTACTCCGCGCTCGGCGACGACAACCTCTACACGAACCTCATGGCGCAGCAGAACCTGCTCGCCGCCGCGCAGTTCGCGCGGCGTCACCGTGAGGCCGCCGCGCGCCTTGCCATCACCGCCGACGAGCTCGCGCGGTGGGAGGCGACCGCGCACGCGGTCGCCCTCCCCTTCGACGAGCGGAAGCGGGTGCACGCGCAGTCCGCCGGATTCACAGGGAAGAAGCGCTGGCCGTTCGATGAGATGACGGCCGATGCGTACCCGCTCATGGAGCACCACCCCTACGTGCAGCTCTATCGGCACGAGGTCGCGAAGCAGGCCGATCTCGCCCTCGCGCTCGTGCGCCGCCCTGGCGTCTTCACGGCCGCGCAGCGCGAGCGCGACTTCGCCTACTACGAGGAGATCACGGTGAGGGATTCCTCGCTGTCGGCCGCGACGCAGGCCGTGCTCGCCGCGGAGCTCGGGCACGTGGACCTCGCCGCGGAGTACGTGCGCGAGGTCGCCCAGATGGACCTCGCCGACCTGCACGGCGACACGCAGGGCGGCATCCATCTGGCCGCCGCCGCCGGCCTGTGGACGGCACTCGCCGCCGGGTTCGGCGGGCTCCGGCTCGGGGAAGGCGCGCCAGCGTTCGCGCCCCGCCTTCCCGAGCGGATGCACCGGCTGCGCTTCCGCGCGCGCCTGCGCGGCCGGCTGCTGCTCGTCGACATCCGACCGGAGCAGGCGAGCTACCGAGTGCTGGAGGGCCCACCGCTCACCGTCACGCACTGCGGGC
>NZ_JBLRDT010000301.1:0-2238 GCF_057512245.1 Gryllotalpicola sp. CP2-P1 | reverse complement strand
GCCGGTGTCGTACCCGGTGACATCCGTGTCCGACTGGCGCACGCGCACGTGTGAGGCGTCCGTGTTCAGCGCGGTCGCCGCGAACTGCACGTGCGCTGTGGTCGTGCCGTTCCCGAACTCGCTCGTGCCGACAGAGACCACGTAGGTCCCGTCGTGCCCGACGCTCACGGATGCCTCGGCGAAGTGGCCCCGGGGCGGCAGCGTCGCGATCATCGCGATCGCGAGCCCCGTGCCCTCGGCCCACTCCGGCCCCGACGGCCGGCTGACGGTCGTGAGCGGCAGCCCGCGGGGCTCCCACGACGGCGACGCGCTTGCGGCCAGCTGCGCCTCGACCCAGTCGAGGCACTGATCGAGCCCGTAGCTGCCGATCGCCAGGTCGTCGAACGTCTCGGCGATGAAGCGGTCGTCGGCGGTGATCATGTTGCGCCGGCGCAGCTCGGCAGGCGAGAGCCCGAGCTGCAGGGCGAGCTCGTCGATCGCGGACTCGACGGCGAACATCACCTGCCCCAGCCCGTAGCCGCGGAACGCCCCTGACGGCAGGTTGTTCGTGTACACGCCCTCGACGTGCACGCGCTTCTTCCCCCAGTGGTACACCTCGGTCGACTCGGTGACCGCGTGGTGCAGAACGCCGCGCGTGTGGTTGCCGTAGGCGCCCGCGTCGGCGAGCACGTCGAGGTCGAGCGCGCGGAAGCGCCCGTCGGGGTCGGCGGCGATCGTGATCGCGAGGCGCATGGGATGCCGCGTCGGCGCGACCGACATCGTGTCGGTGCGGGTCCACTCGTACTGCACGGGCGCGCGCGTCTTCAGCATCGCGAGCAGCACGAGGTCCTCGATGAGCATCTCCTGCTTGCTGCCGAAGCCGCCGCCGACACGGCCCGTGAGCACGCGCAGCTGCTCGGGCTCGAGGCCGAAGACGTGCGCGAGCTCGTCGCGCACGAGGAACGGCACCTGCGAGCTCGTGCGCAGCACGTAGCGGCCGCCGTCGTCGACCCACCCGCGCGCGGCGGGCGTCTCCATCGCGATGTGCGTGACCCGATGCGTCCGGTAGGTCCCGCTGTAGCTGTGAGGGGCGGATGCCAGCGCCGCCTCGACCTCGTCGCGGGGGTCGCCCTCGTCGAAGGCGATCACGAGGTTCCGCGTCGCGTCGTCGACGCGGTCGGCCGGGGTGCGCTCGGGGTGCAGCAGGGGCGCACCCTCGCGCCGCGCCTCGTCGGGGTCGTACACCGCGGGAATCAGCTTGTAGCCGACCTCGATCAGCGCGCACGCCTGCTCGGCGATGCGCCGCGACTCGGCGACGACGGCGGCCACGCGCTGGCCGCGGAACCGCATGACGGTGTCGATGACGAGCTGGTCGTCGGGGTCGTCCTCGCGGTGCTCGTGCCGCGCAGACGAGAACCTTACGGCTGGCGAGTCCTCGGCGGTCAGCACGGCGCGCACGCCGGGCAGCGCGAGTGCACGCGAGGCATCGAGGTGGACCACGCGCGCGTGGGCGTGCGGGCTGCCGAGCACCGCGAGGTGCAGCATCCCCTCGGGCGGGTCCTCGTCGAGGGTGTACGCCTCTTCGCCGCTCACCACCCGGCGCGCGGCGGGCGGCGCGACCGCCTGGCCGTAGGCCGGGTCGCCGTTGCTGATGCCGGCCGGCGCCGTGTTGCGGGTGCCGGCGATGGCATCGCCGATCGCGCGGTAGCCGGTGCAGCGGCACAGGTTGCCCTTGAGCGCCTGCGGCAGATCCGCGAGCTCCTCGTCGCCGAGGGTCGACGCCATGACGACGAAGCCCGGCGTGCAGTAGCCGCACTGGTAGCCGCCCGCCGCCACGAAGCGCTCCTGCACGGGCGCCGGCTCGTCTGCCGTGCCGATGCCCTGCACCGTCGTCACCTCGCGGCCGTCGGCTCGGTGAGCCGGGATGATGCACGAGTTCACGGCGCGCCCGTCGAGCAGCACGGTGCATGCGCCGCAGTCGCCCGCGTCGCAGCCGCGCTTGACCTCGTAGTGGCCGAGCTCGCGCAGCACCGTGCGCAGCACCTGGCCCGGCTGCGCCTCGATGTCCTGCGAGCGCCCGTTGACCGTGATCCTCACGCGGCGGCCCCCTCCAGCTCGGAACGCACGTCCTCGGCGAGCCGCACGGCCATCGCGCGCCGCCACGCCGGCGTTCCGTGCGGGTCGGCGAACCACTCGCCGAGGTCGTGTACGGCGTCGGCGAGCACGCCCTGTTCCGGCATCCGCTCGAATCTCAGCGCA
>NZ_JBLRDT010000300.1:0-2247 GCF_057512245.1 Gryllotalpicola sp. CP2-P1 | reverse complement strand
GTGCGATGAAGCCGGCGGCGCTGATCGGCGTCTCGTCGAGAGGCTGCTGCGAGTCGTCGCCCGTGGGAATCGTGAGCGGTGCCTGCGGCGGCCGCTGCGCCGACCAGACGAGCGGTTCGGAGGAGGCGCGCAGATCGATGCGGCGCTGCAGGCCGAGGGCGAGGGTCCACACCCACCAGGCGACCACGGCGAGCACCGTGTACCAGCCGCTGCGACCCAGCTTGCGGTTGATGCGGTGCGTCGCGATGAACAGCATGATCGCGCCGACGACGTTGACGATCGGGATCACGAGGGCGATCAGCCAGAACTCGCTCATGCCGCCCAGGCGGTAGACGGTGGCGATGTTGACGAAGGGGATCCAGGCGCGCGAGCGGTCGACGCTGAGTGCCTCGAAGATGCCGCGCAGGCCGAGCGGCACCACGATGAGCCAGATGGCGAGCGCGACGACGAGCGGTGCGAGCAGCACCGCGAGTCCGGCGCCGCCGCCGAGCGGCGTGGAAACGGCGTCCGTGTAGGACGGGGTCATCTTTCTCCTCCACCGGTGCGGAAGGACCGCAACGAGACCAGGGCGAGCAGCCGGCGCCACCGCGGAAAGGCGGCGGCGAGCTTGTCGCGCTGCTCGTCGAGCTGCGCCCAGAACCGCTCCGCCTCATCGGGGGTCGGATCGAATGCGCCGAAGACGGCCTCGTCGGCACCGTGTGCCAGTGTACGCAGGGTCGCGGAATCGGCGGCGCGGGACGCGGCGGCGTAGACCGCCGCGGCTTCGACGCGCGTGCGCACCCCGGGCGACGGCAGCCCGAGATCGACCGCGGTGTCGACGAGCTCGTCCCAGCCGGAGGCGATGCTGGCCGCTGCGGACTCGGCGGCTCGGCGCTCGCGGCGCCGCGCGGCCTTGACGATCACGAGCGCGATCAGCGGCGCGACCAGCACCAGCAGCACGAGTGCGATCGTGCCGCCGATGCGCAGAACGGGCAGCCACACGCCGGGGCCGAGCGGCGACTTCGGCGTGTGCTCGTTGTTCTGGTGGTTGCCGCCGCTCGGGTTCGCCTCGGGCGGCGGCTGCACCGTCGCCGCGTGCTGCTGCACCTGGGTCGGCACCTTGGGCACGCTCGACGTCACGGTGTGGTCGGCGAGCGGCAGCTTGCTCTGCGGCGTGGTGTCGAACGGCACCCACTGCCCGTCGGCGCCCTGCACCTCGACCCAGGCGGTGAGGTTCTTGCCGCGGCACACTCCCCCGTCGCAGGCGGGGATCGCATCGGCATCCGCCCCGCCCCCGGCGATCGTGAAGCCGAGCACGACGCGCGCGGGGAACCCGAGCGATTGGGCGATGAGAGCGGATGCCACCGCGAACTGCTCGTCGTCGCCGACGCCGGCGACCAGCTCGGCGGCGGGGGCGCTGTCGCCCTTCTCCTGTTGCTGGCGCAGCAGGTCGCTGAACAGGTCGCCGATGCGGTCCATCGACTCGCCCGCAAGGCTCTGCTTGAACTTCGGGCCGGGCGCGCTCACGGACTCGAGCCAGGTGGGCGCCGCCGCGGTGCCCTTGCCGGGGTTGACGAGCGAGTGGCTCAGATACCCGCGGGCGCGCAGTCGCTCGATCAGCTCGGAGAGCGCCTGCCCGTCGCTGCCGAGCCCCTGAGCCTGCACCCACTGCGTGAGGCTGTCCGGCACGTTGTCGGTCACCGGCACGGCGCCCTGCGGCGGGGTGAGCGCGGCAGGGTTCGCGAACGCCGCCTGCGGCTGCGCGAGCAGGGTGTAGCGGTCGCCAGAGGACAGGGCGCCCAGCTCGGCACCGGCCTGCAGCGAGGTGTTGTAGTAGAAGCCGTCGGTCAGCGCGTTCACGTCGCTTCCCTCGAACCCGATCGCCTTGAGTCCCGACACCGTGGGCAGCCACACACCGGAGCCCAGTGCGTCGCGGAAGGCCGGGCCGATCGTGACGTCGAGCTCGGAGAGGCCCGCCGAGTGGTGCGAGCTTGTCAGCTGCGGCAGGTGCTCGAACGCGCTGCTGCGATCGGAGTCGTTCGGCAGCACGGTGTACTGCTGGCCGTTGTAGAAGCTCATCGTCGCGATGCGCAGCCGGCCGAGCTGCTTCGCGTCGCCCGAGTAGCTGAGCACGGCCGAGTTGTACGGGTCGCTCCCGTCGGACGAGAACGCCGCCCGATACGTCGTCAGCGGGCTCGTGTACTGGCTGAGCTGCGCCGTCGGGTCGACGGTCGAGCGCAGCACATGGCGCTGGCTCGGCTCGAGCGC
>NZ_JBLRDT010000299.1:0-2274 GCF_057512245.1 Gryllotalpicola sp. CP2-P1 | reverse complement strand
GATTCCGCCGCCGCGGCTGCCGCGCCCCGACCTCACCCGGTTCGCGCTGAACGCGCGGCTGCTCGGGCGCACCGAGGGCGACGGCGAGCTCTTCGAGCAGACGGTCGACGACATCCTCGCCTTCCTGCGCGGCGACTACGTCGCCGACGAGAGCGTGCCGGTCGTCGCGACACCCGCGCACGACCACGGCGGCGTCGAGGTCTGGGTGCACGGCAGCACACCGGGCGAGAGCGCACGCATCGCCGGCGAGCGCGGGCTGCCGTTCGGCTCGAACTACCACGTCGCGCCGACCTTCGTGCTCGAGGCGATCGCCGCGTACCGCGCGGCGTTCCGCCCCTCTGCCGTGCTCGCGAAGCCGTACGTGATCGTCTCCGCCGACGTCGTTGTGGGCGAGACGGATGCCGCGGCCGCGGAGCTCGCAGCGGGGTACGCGCCGTGGGTGCTCAGCATCCGTTCGGGAGCGGGCGCGATCCCGTTCCCGACCCCCGAGGAGGCCCACGCGCGAGAGTGGACCGACGACGAGCGGGCGCTTTTGCAGGACCGGCTCGACACCCAGTTCGTCGGGTCGCCCGAGACGGTGGTCGCGCAGCTCGAGACGCTGCAGCGCGTCACCGGCGCCGACGAGCTGCTCATCACGACCATCACCCACGACCACACCGATCGGGTGCGCAGCTACGAGCTGCTCGCCGAGGCGTGGAACCCCCGCCGCGACGAGGCCGCGGCGGTCGCCGCGTCCGCGGGCACCGAGACCGAGTTGGAGGCAGTGCGATGAGTTCAGGCATCCGTTCGATCGCCTTTCTGATCCCCGGGAACTATGAGGACGACGACCCGTACCGCGGTCTCGAGGACACGCTGCGCGTGTTCGAGCACGGCGAGCGACTCGGCTTCGACGGCGCGTGGGTGCGCCAGCGCCACCTCGAGCACGGGGTGTCGTCGGCGGCGACGTTCCTCGCGGCGGCGACGCAGCGCACGCGCCGCATCGAGCTCGGCAGCGCGGTCATCCCGATCGGCTACGAGAGCCCGTTCCGGCTCGCGGAAGACCTGTCGACGGCCGACGTGCTTTCGCGCGGGCGGCTGCAGGTCGGCGTGAGTGCCGGAATCCCACCGCACATCGACCTGATCGGCGACCGGGTCTTCGACGGCGACTGGCGCGACTACGACCTCGCGCACGGCCGCGTCGCTCGGCTGAAGCGCGAGATCGAGGGCGACTTCATCGGCGGGCCCGACACCGTCGTGCACTCGCCGGGGAACACGCAGCGGCCGCGCCTGCAGCCGCACAGCCCGGGGCTCGCCACGCGGCTCTGGTACGGCGCGGGCAGCCTGCGCTCGGCGCAGTGGGCGGGCGAGAACGGGCTGAATCTGCTTTCGGGCAACGTCATCTCGGTTCCGGGCGCCGCCGACTTCATCGCGGCGCAGCAGGCGGTGCTCGGCGCCTATCGCGCGGCGCTGCCCGGCGGCCTCAGTCGGCGCATCGCGATCGGCCGCGTGATCGTGCCGACCGACGGCGCGAGCCCCGAGGCGCGCGAGCGCTACCGCCGCTATGCGGAGGGCCGCTACGAGCGCACCCTCGTCGCGCACGGCGAGCGCCAGACCCGCTTCCCGGCGGACCTCGTCGGCAGCTCGGCCGAGATCATCGACAAGCTACTCGCCGACCCGGTTGTGACATCCGTCAGCGAGCTGCGCATCGAGCTGCCCTACGAGTTCAGCATCGACGACTACCGGCAGATCCTCGGCGACTTCCGTGAGCACATCGCCCCGGCGCTCGGCTGGCGGCCGCGTGAGGATACGCCGCTGGTGATCAGGCAGGCGCGACCCGAGGAATACGCCAGGGTCGGCGAGCTCACGCACGCCGCGTACGCGCGCGACTACACGATCGGCCCCGACTATGCCCACCAGCTGCTGCACCCCGAGGAGCGCACGAACGACTACGACATCTGGGTCGCCGAGGATGCCGTGAGCGGCGAGCTGCTCGGCACGACCTCGATCCTGCGCGAGACGCCGGAGGCGCGGGGGCGCGCGCTCGACGACGAGCTCTACTTCCGCCTGCTCGCCGTCGCCCCGAGCGCGCGCCGGCGTGGCATCGGCGTGCGGCTGACCGAGCTCGCGTTCGACCTCGCCCGCGAACGCGGCCTGCGCGCCGTGGCGCTCAATAGCGGCGAGGACATGGTGGGCGCGCACGCGCTCTACCGCAGCCTCGGGTTCGAGCGGATTCCTGACCGAGACGTCCACTTCGGGGAGGGCGACCAGGTGCACACTGTCTACACCTTCGCGCGC
>NZ_JBLRDT010000030.1:0-19547 GCF_057512245.1 Gryllotalpicola sp. CP2-P1 | reverse complement strand
CGGGCGATCGACACGGGGTCGAAGTTCGCCGCCTCGACGAGCACGCGCGTCGTCGTTCCCGACATCTCGGTCTCGGCGCCGCCCATCACACCGGCGAGGCCGATGGCACCCGAGTCGTCCGTGATGAGCAGGTCCTCAGGGTGCAGTTCGCGCTCGACCCCGTCGAGCGTCGTCAGCTTCTCGCCCGGCTGGGCGCGGCGCACCGTGATGCCGCCGCTCAGCTTGTCGAGGTCGTAGCCGTGAATCGGCTGGCCGAACTCGAGCATCACGTAGTTCGTGATGTCGACGGCCAGCGAGAGCGAGCGGATGCCGGCGAGCCGCAGCCGCGCCGCCAGCCACGGCGGCGTCGGGCGGGTCGCGTCGACGCCCTCGACGGCACGCGCCACGAACACGGAGGCGCCGACGTTCCCGCGCACCGGGGCGTCGTCGCTGATCGCCAGCGGGAAACCGTCGGCCGGGGCATCCGCGTCGACCTGCGAAACCGGGTCGCGGAAAGCCGCGCCGGTCGCATGCGCATACTCGCGCGCGATGCCTCGAATCGAGAACGCGTAGCCGCGATCGGGCGTGACGTTGACCTCGACGGCCGCGTCGTCGAGCCCGAGCAGCGTGATCGCGTCGGAACCGACCTCGGGGTCGAGGCCGAGCGTCGACAGCACCAGGATGCCGGCGTGCTCGTCGTTCAGCCCGAGCTCGCGGCCCGAGGCGATCATGCCGTCGCTCACGTGGCCGTAGGTCTTGCGCGCCGCGATGGGGAACGGCCCGGGCAGCACCGCGCCGGGCAGCGTCACGACGACCTTGTCGCCGGGGGCGAAGTTGTGGGCTCCGCAGACGATGCCGCGCACTCCCCCGTTCGCCTCGCCGACGTCGACCTGGCACCAGCGGATGGTCTTGCCGTTGCTCTGCGGCTCCTCGACGAACTCGAGCACCTGGCCGACCACGATCGGGCCGGACAGCTCGAAGCGGTGGATCGCCTCTTCCTCGAGGCCGACCTTGACGAGCGCCGCATGGACGTCTTCAGGGGTAGAGCCGGGAAGCAGATCGACGTACTCGGCGAGCCAGCTGAGTGGGACGCGCATCAGACCACCATTCCGAAAGCGTGCGAGAAGCGGAGGTCGCCCTCGAGGAAGTCGCGCATGTCGCTCAGCTCGTTGCGGAACTGCAGCGTGCGCTCGAGGCCCATGCCGAAGGCGAAGCCGGTGTACACCTCGGGGTCGACGCCGGCGGCGCGCAGCACGTTGGCGTTGATCATGCCGCAGCCGCCCCACTCGATCCAGCGCGCGCCGCCCTTGGCGGACGGGTGCCAGACGTCGAGCTCGGCGGAGGGCTCGGTGAACGGGAAGTAGTTGGGGCGCAGGCGGATCTTCGCCTCGTCGCCGAACATCACGCGCGCGAAGTGCTCGAGCGTTCCCCTGAGGTGCGCCATCGTCAGGCCCTTGTCGACGGCGAGGCCCTCGATCTGGCTGAAGACGGGCAGGTGGGTCGCGTCGATCTCGTCGGTGCGGAACACCCGGCCGGGCGCCACGATGTAGACCGGCAGCTCGCGGTCGAGCAGTGAGCGCACCTGGACGGGGCTCGTGTGCGTGCGCAGCACGAGGTGGCTGTCGACGGGCTCGACGAAGAACGTGTCCTGCATGGCACGCGCCGGGTGGTCCTCGTCGAAGTTGAGCGCGTCGAAGTTGAACCACTCGTTCTCGAGCTCTGGTCCTTCCGCGATCTCCCACCCCATGCCGATGAAGATGTCGCTCACCTTCTCTTGGATGAGCGAGAGCGGATGCCGCGCGCCGACGCGCCCCGGGACAGCCACAGCCGTCACGTCGACGGCCTCGGCCGCGAGCTGCGCGCGCTCTTCCGCAGCGGAGATCTCGGCCTCCTTCGCGGCGAACGCCTGGTTCACCTGACCGCGGGCTGCGCCGACCAGCTTTCCGAGCGTGGCCTTCTGATCGTTCGGCACACTGCGCAGCTGGCCGTTCAGGCGGGCGAGCGGCGAGTGCTCGCCGAGGTGCTGCGCGCGCACGTCTTTCAAGGCTGCGGAGTCGTCGGCTGCGGCAACGGCCGCCAGGGCGGCGTCGACGGCGGCGCGGACGGACTCTTCGTTGAGCTCGGGAGAGTCTGACACGAGTAACAAGCCTACCGGCGCGCTCGAGGCCCCCTGCCCAGTCGGCGAGCGAGCCACGACAGGCTCAGGTTCATCACGAGATAGATGATGACCGTGACGAGCCAGAGCGGGAACAGGAAGCGGCTGCCGTAGTAGGCGTTCATCTGGTTGAGCATCACGCGCAGCAGCTCGGGGTAGCCGACGATGTAGCCGAGCGAGGTGTCCTTGAGCAGCACGACGAGCTGCGCCACGATCACCGGCAGCATCTGCCGGAACGCCTGCGGGAACTCGATGAGCAGCCGTGTCTGCAACGGTGGCAGCCCCAGGCTGAGCCCGGCCTCGCGCTGGCCGGCCGGCAGCGCGGCGAGGCCCGAGCGGAGGATCTCGCCGATGAGGGTGCCGTTGTAGAGCGCAAGCGCGGCGACCACCGCCCAGTACTCCCCCGTGCTGCCGGCGAGCAGGATGAACAGCATCAGCAGCAGCACCGGCATGCCGCGGAAGAACTCGATGAAGACGATCGTCGGCACGCGCACCCATGCGGTGCGCGCGCTGCGCAGCAGCGAGAGGGCCATACCCAGTACGACGGCGATCGCCGCGGCGAGGAAGGCGGCACGCAGCGTGTTCCAGACGCCCTGCCCCACCGAGCGCCAGAGCTGCAGATCTCGGAAGATGTCCCAGCGGCTCGCGTCGAACATTCCCGGCTGCGAGACACCGGCGCTCGACTCGCGAGGCAGCGCGAGCGTGTAGATCACCCAGCCGAGCACGGCCGCGATCAGCACGCCGCCCACGATCGACAGCGTCCGAGAGCGGGCCCGCGCCTTGGGGCCGGGGGCGTCGAAGAGCACGTCGGTCATCGGCGGATCGCCCATTTCTTCTCAAGCCGCCCGGCGACGAGGCCGAGCGGCACGGTGATCACGAGATAGCAGACGGCGATGCCGAGGAGCACGGGGATCACCGCATCGCCGCGGGCGTTCGCCAGCTGCTTGCCGAAGGTGAGCAGCTCGGCGACGAAGAACCCGCTCGCCACGGAGGTGTTCTTGACGAGCGCGATCAGCACGTTGAGCACCGGCGGCACCGTCGTGCGGAACGCCTGCGGCAGGATGATCAGCCCGACGGTCTGGCCGAAGCCGAGCCCGAGGCTGCGCGCGGCCTCGGCCTGGCCGACCGGCACACCGTTCACCCCGCTGCGCAGCGCCTCGGCGATGAACGGCGAGGTGTACACGGCGAGGGCAAGGAACGCCGCGACGAGGTACGGCAGCCGGGAGCCGAGGTACGGAAGCACGAAGGCGCAGAACGCGAACACCAGGGGCAGCGGCACGTTGCGGATCAGCTCGGTGTAGACCGTCGCGAAGCCGCGCGCCGATGCCACCGGGCTGATCCGCAGCATGGCGATGATCGTGCCCAGGATGAGGGCGGCGACCCCCGAGACCACGAACAGGAGCAGCGTCTGACCGAAGCCCTGCGCGTAGCCGGGGAGGTTGCCGAAGACCGCGTCCAGGACAGCCCCTAGTACCGGTCGACCGCGGGCGGGTCGACATAGGGCAGCTCTTTGCCCGCCGTGTCCTGCCACGCCTTCTTGTAGCTGCCGTCCTTGTACGAGTCCTCGAGCACGTCGTTGATGAAGTTGCGGAAGTCGGCGTCGTCCTTCTTCACGCCGATGCCGTAGGGCTCCTGGGTGAACGGTTTGCCCACGATCTTGAACTCGCCCTCGTTCTGCGCCGAGAGGCCCGCGAGGATGACGTTGTCGGTCGAGACGGCGACGACCTGCCCGCTGCGCAGCGGCTCGAGGCAGTTCGTGTACTCGTCGGTGAGCTTCGGAACGGCGCCGATCTCGGCAAGCTTCTGCGCCGGGGTCGAGCCGGTGACCGAGCAGACCGGCTTGCCCTTGAGGTCGTCCGAGCTCGTGATGGAGTCGTCATCGGCCTTCACGAGGATCGACTGGCCCGCCATGAAGTACGGGCCGGCGAAGGAGATCACCTTCTTGCGCTCGTCGTTGATCGTGTAGGTCGCGACCACGAGATCGACGGTGCCGTTCTCGATGAACGGCTCTCGGTTCGCGCTCACCGTCTCTTTCCACGTGATACCGGATGCCGGGATGCCGAGCTTGGCCGCGATCAGCTTCCCGATCTCGACATCGAAGCCTTCGGGGTCCCCGGTGCCTTTCAGCCCGAAGAGGGGCTGGTCGAACTTCGTGCCGATGGTGATCTCGCCGGCGTCGTGCAGCTTGGCCATGGTCGAGCCGGCCGGGAAGTCCGCGGACTTCGCGACGGACGGCCCGTCGGAGCTCTGCGTGGCGCTGTCGGTGCAGCCGCTCAGCGTCAGTGCCGCGGCCACGGCTACGGTGAGAACCGCATACCTGATGTGTTTCATTTCACTCTCCTTGTGCGAGGTCGTGTGAATCAGTGCGTCAGGATCTTGGACAGGAAGTCTTTGGCACGCGCGGACCGCGGGTCGTCGAAGAACTCCGCAGGAGGCGCCTGCTCGACGATCGCGCCGTCGGCCATGAAGACGACGCGGTCGGCGGCGCGGCGCGCGAAGCCCATCTCGTGAGTGACGACGATCATCGTCATGCCGTCTTTCGCGAGCCCGACCATGACATCGAGGACCTCGTTGATCATCTCGGGGTCGAGCGCGCTCGTCGGCTCGTCCATGAGGATCAGCTTCGGGCTCATCGCGAGCGACCGCGCGATCGCCACCCGCTGCTGCTGGCCCCCGGAGAGCTGCGCTGGAAGCTTCCGCGCCTGATCGGCCACCCCGACCCGCTGCAGAAGCTCCATCGCCTTCGCCTCCGCGTCTCGGCGGGGCATCCGCTTCACCCGCATCGGCGCCAACGTGACGTTCTCGAGCACGCTCTTGTGCGCGAACAGGTTGAACTGCTGGAAGACCATCCCCACGTCGGCGCGCAGTCTCGCCAGCGCCGCGCCCTCTTCCGGCAGCTGGACGCCGTCGATCGAGATGGTGCCGGAGTCGATGGTCTCGAGCCGGTTGATCGCGCGGCACAGCGTCGACTTGCCCGAGCCGCTCGGCCCGATCACGACCACGACCTCGCCCCGGTTCACCGTCAGTTCGATGTCTTTGAGGACGTGCAGCTCGCCGAAGTGCTTGTCGACGTGGTCGAGCACCACGAGCGGCTCGCCGCGGCGCACTGCGATGTTCGAGGTGACGGGTGCGGCAATGCTGTCGGACGCCATTGCCCCAATGTAGCCATGAGCCAGCTATGTGCCAACCATGGGTCGGGAATGTCAGCTGCGCTGTGCGAAGGCCGATTCGTAGAGGCAGACGGAAGCCGCCGTCGCGAGGTTCATCGACTCGGCGTGGCCGTAGATCGGAACCGTGATGACGCGATCGACGAGCTCGAGATCCTCGTCCGCGAGGCCCCGCGCCTCGTTGCCGAACACCCAGGCCGTCGGCGCCGCGAGCAGGTCGTCGCGGCGCGCGATCAGAAGGTCCTCGCCCTTCACGTCTGCCGCGAGCACCTGCAGGCCTGCTGCGCGAGCACGGGCGACAACGTCGCCGAGGCTCGCGCCCACGGCGACCGGCAGGTGGAAGATCGACCCCGTCGTCGACCGCACGACCTTCGGGTTGTAGAGGTCCACAGTGCGACCGGTGAAGATCACGGCATCCGCCCCGGCCGAGTCGGCCGCGCGCACGATGGTGCCCGCATTGCCAGGATCGCGCACCTCTTCGAGCACGGCGATGAGCTTCGGCTCAGCGGCGAAGATGTCCTTCACCGAGGTCGGGAACTGGTGCACGACGCCCACGAAGCCCTGCGGGGTCACGGTGTCGGACATCGCGTTCAGGACCTCTTCGGTGACGAACTCGACGTCCACCCCCGCGTCCACGGCGGTCTGGGCGATATCGGTGTAGCGCTCGAGCGCGGTCGGGGTCGCGTACAGCTCGACGATCAGTTCGGGCCGGTAGCTGAGCACCTCGCTCGCCGCCTGCGGGCCCTCGAGCAGGAACATGCCCGTCTCCGCACGCGCGGACTTCTTCGCGAGCTTGGCTACGCCGCGCACACGCGGAGAGCGGGGATTGTCGAGCACGGCTTCAAGTCTAGGTACTGCACGAAAAAGGCCCGGTCACCACGTGGGTGACCGGGCCTCTTGTGCGAACGGATGCTTACGCAGCCTTCGGAGCCGACGTGTCGGCCGGGAGCGCCTTCTTGGCAGCCTCGACGAGGCCCGCGAAGGTGGCGGGCTCGTTGACGGCGAGGTCGGCGAGGATGCGGCGGTCGACCTCGATGCCGGCCAGGTTCAGACCCTGGATGAGGCGGTTGTAGGTCAGGCCGTTCTGGCGGGCCGCAGCGTTGATGCGCTGGATCCACAGGCGACGGAACTCGCCCTTGCGAGCGTGACGGTCGCGGTAGGCGTAGACGAGCGAGTGGGTGACCTGCTCCTTCGCCTTGCGGTAGAGGCGCGACCGCTGGCCGCGGTAGCCCTCTGCACGCTCGAGGATGGTCCGACGCTTCTTGTGGGCGTTTACTGCGCGCTTGACACGAGCCATTTCTTTACTTCCTTAGACGTTCGGGCCGGACTCAGCTGGCGAGCAGGCGCTTGATGATCTTGGCGTCGCTCTTCGGGAGGACCTGGTCCTCGTTGAGGCGACGGGTACGGCGGCTCGACTTGAGCTCGAGGTTGTGGCGCATGCCGGCCTGCTGCTTCATGATCTTGCCGCTGCCGGTGACCTTGAAGCGCTTCTTGGCGCCCGAGTGGGACTTCTGCTTGGGCATCTTCTTATTCCTTCTCGTTCGTCGCCTCGGGCTGAGCTGCCTCAGCCGGCGAGTCGTTCGTGTCCTGCGCACGCGATTCGGCTTTCGCCTCTGCGCGACGCGCGTTGGCCTCGGCCTTCGCCTCCGCCTTGTTCTTCAGCGGGCCGATGACCATGACCATGTTTCGACCGTCGATGGTCGGGTTCGATTCGACGGAACCGAACTCGGCGACATCTTCGGCAAATCTCTGGAGCAGACGGACGCCCTGCTCGGGGCGGGACTGCTCGCGACCACGGAAGAGGATCATCGCCTTGACCTTGTCCCCCGCCTGGAGGAAGCCGACGGCGCGCTTCATCTTGGTCTCGTAGTCGTGCTTGTCGATCTTGAGGCGGAAACGAACCTCCTTGAGGATCGTGTTCGCCTGGTTGCGCCTGGCCTCTTTGGCCTTCTGCGCAGCCTCGTACTTGAACTTGCCGTAGTCCATGATCTTCACCACGGGCGGCTTGGAGTTCGGGGCGACCTCAACGAGGTCGAGATCGGCTTCCTGCGCCAGGCGCAGAGCGACCTCGATCTTCACGACACCGATCTGCTCGCCACTGGGGCCGACGAGTCGCACTTCGGGGACGCGGATGCGGTCATTGGTACGGGGATCGCTGATGCGTAGCTCCTCTGTTAGAGAGTTTTCCGGCTGCCTGGGCAACGAGAGGAGAACGACTTTCACCGCGACGCCCGCGCACTCACGCGTGCAATCACTCGGCACACCCCCAAGAGCCCGTGGCCCTGTAACCGGCAAGCCGGCCGACCGGAGAACCGGCGGAGGGTATCGACCCGGTAACCTGATGAGGCGGTCAACGCGGGTGGGAAAGAATTCCACTTTCGTTCCGGCGCACTGAGACACCGGAGCCAGTGAACGAGTCTACCAGACCCCACGGCTCCCATGAAGCACGCACGAAAGCAGGGACATGAGCGACGACGTCGAGGATGCCACCCGGGACATCGCAGAAGTGCCCGCCGCGGAACTGATCACGACGGTCTCGGTTCATCTCATGAGTGCCGCGGCCGTGAAGCTCGGCCTCGCCGAGAACGGCGCGGACGATCTCGATCTCGACGAGGCGCGCAAACTGATCGACGCGCTGGCAGGCCTCGTCACGGCATCCGCCCCGCACATCGGCGATCAGCATGCGCGACCGCTGCGCGACGGACTGCGCACCCTGCAGCTCGCCTTCCGCGAGGCATCCCCGATCCCCGATGAGCCGGGCAAGGGCCCCGGTGAGAAGCTGACCGGTTCGGTCGTCTGAGACTCGCCGGGTTCCCCTGGGCGATATCTAGGCGCTTCGGCGCTCGCGTCCGGGTTCTGCCCAGACGCCGCCATTAGCGTCGGGAACGTGGGTAGGCGACAGGCATTGGGGTGGCTCGGCGCCGCCGTCTGCTCCGTCGCCCTCGTGATCGCCGGCGGCCTCGTGCTGAGCACTGTCGCGGTCCACCGCTACCTGCAGGCATCCGCTTCGCAGTTGGAGCGCGGCGAGTCCCCCGACGCGGCGGCGACGCCCGTGCCCGGCGAGCTGGCGAGCCTCCAGCGCGTCGTGTCCGCGCTGAACGCCATGCCCGGCGTCGCCACCGCGACCAGCACCGTCGCCACCGAGACCGCACCGAAGACCGTCAGCTACGACGTCGCGGTCGGTATGACTCCGGAGTCCACCGCCGACGAGGGCGCCGACGTCGTCTACGCGATGACCCAGGAGCTGCAGAACGGGCGCGTCAACCTCGAGCTGTCCCTTCCGGCGAACGGCGCCCATGCGGCATCCGTCATCGAGTACCGGAACGCCTTCGATACGCCCGTTCCGCGCTCGACGGTGGAAGCGGTGTCGCATGCGGTGATGGTCGCCTCCTCCGTTCCCGGCGTGACCTCGGTGCGCGTGACCGTGCCCTACACCTGGAATCTCGCGTCGGGCGATCTCGATGTCGTGATGTCGACGGATGACTCGAAGCACAGCGCCGCCCTGAGGCAGGCTCTCGCGCGCACCGCGCTCGCAGGGGTGGACTGGTCCGCGCCGTCGCGCTCCTCCGAGCCGCGATCGTCCGCGCCCGTGCCGTCGCCCTCGAGCGCACCGCGCGCTTTGTCGCCGATTCTGCCGAGCGGCTCCGCCCCGTCGGGCCGCGCGGCGAGCCCGTCCGCCTCCCCCGCACCGACGCTCTCGGCCAGTCCGACCGGCTCACCGAGCTCGCCGACGCCCGCACCGACCACGTCCGCGTCGGCGCACGCACGGCACTAGGCGCACCGACTCAGCCGCGCAGCAGCTGCAGGGCGAGCGAGTCGACCCCGTTGGCGATGGCCTCGGTGGCAGCCCATCGTGCCGAGACCCGAGCGGCCAGCTCCCCCAGCTGCTGCTGGCTCAATCCGTCGCGCAGGCGCAGGCGCACGACGAGTTCGGCGGCGGCAAGACGCTGCGCCGGGTCGCCCGCCACAAGCTCGACGCCCAGGGCGTCGGGCTCTCCGGAAAGCGCCTGTTCGAACGCCTGCCGCACCGCCGGATCGCGGTCGGGCTGCGTCCAGTCACCGCCGCTCGCCAGCGCATAGACGGCGGGGCGGCGCAACACGAACTCGGTCGGGCTCGCCGGATCGATGACGATCAGCTCGGTCTGCTCGCTCGCCGCCGCCAGGGCGATGCGCGGACCGGCCGCGGGCACGGGGCGCGCCTTGGGGTCCCACGCGGCGAGGGTCTGCACCGAGGTGAAGGCGGGCAGCACCTTGCGGCCGTCCGGGCCCGCAACGGTCACGATCGAGAGCTCCTGCGTCTTGTCGACGAGGTGGCCATCGGGCGCCGTGCCGACGTCTCCCGCGTGCGCCAGCAGCGGAATGAGCAGTCGCGCCGAGCGGAAAGCCTCGACGACGGCTTCTGGCCCGGCTGTTCCGCCGCGGAATCCGCTCAACGCGGCCAGGAGCGTCGGGTCTGCGGACCCGTCATCGCCTGCCGCGGTGTTGGGGGTGAAGCTGCGGCCCGCCCACGGCTGGCCCGCGGAGTCAGAGGCGCCGCGCGGTGTGTGCGCCTCAGGCCCCTGCGACACGCAGCGCCTCGGTCAGAGTGAAGCGGCCCGAATACAGCGCCTTGCCCACGATCGCCCCCTCGACGCCATTCGGCACGAGTGCGCGCAGCGCGGCGATGTCGTCCAAACTCGAGATGCCGCCCGACGCGACGACTGGCTTGTCGGTCTTCGCCGCAAGCTCGGCGAGGAGCTCGACGTTCGGCCCACGCAGAGTGCCGTCCTTGGTGACGTCGGTGACGACATAGCGGCGGCAGCCGGCCGCCTCGAGGCGGTCCAGCACCTCCCACAGATCGCCGCTCTCGCGCGTCCAGCCGCGAGCAGCGAGGGTCGTGCCGCGCACGTCCAGCCCCACCGCGATCGCCTCACCGTATGAGGCGATCACGGAGTCGGCCCACTCCGGGTTCTCGAGAGCGGCCGTGCCGAGGTTCACGCGCGTTGCACCGAGTTCGAGCGCGTGCTCGAGCGAGGCGTCGTCGCGGATGCCGCCCGACAGCTCGATCTTGACCCCGTGGACCTCGCGAAGCACCTCGCGCATGACGCCGCGGTTCTCACCGCGCCCGAAGGCAGCATCCAGATCGACGAGGTGGATCCACTCGGCACCCTGCTGCGCCCAGTCGAGCGCCGCCTCGATCGGGCTGCCGTAACTCGTCTCGCTGCCCGCCGCGCCCTGCGTGAGGCGCACGGCCTGACCGCCGGCCACATCGACGGCTGGGAGAAGGACGAGGGCGGGCGCGGGGGCGGAGTCGGTCATTCAGGGTCTCTCTCGGTGCGGTGCAGAAGATGCGGGCGCGGGTCAGCTGCGCAGCGACTCGACCCAGTTGGCGAGCAGGCGGATGCCCGCCTGACCCGACTTCTCGGGGTGGAACTGCGTCGCACTCAGCGGACCGTTCTCGACGGCGGCGACGAACCGGGTGCCGTGCTCGGCCCAGGTCACCCGCGGTGCGGGGAACGGGGGCTGGGTCTCAAGCGTCCAGCCCTGCGCGGCGTACGAGTGCACGAAGTAGAAGCGCTCGTCTTCGAGACCGGCGAAGAGCACCGAGCCCTCAGGTGCATCGACGGTGTTCCAGCCGATGTGGGGCAGAACCGGGGCGTCGAGCTCGGTGACCTCGCCCGGCCACTCGCCCAGCCCATCGGTATCGGTGCCGCGCTCGTCGCCGTGCTCGAACATCACCTGCATGCCGACGCAGATGCCGAGCACGGGGCGGCCGCCCGCGAGTCGCCGCTCGATGAGCTCGTCACCGCGCACCGCCTTCAGCTGCTCGACGACCGCCCGGAATGCACCCACGCCCGGAACGAGCAGCCCGTCGGCATCCGTCACGGCCTGTCGCTCACGCGTGACCGTGACCTCGGCGCCGGCAGCCTCGAGTGCCTTCGCCGCGGAGTGGACGTTGCCGCTGCCGTAGTCGAGAACGACGACGGTCGGGCGCCCGCCGGGGCGACTCACAGTGCGCCCTTGGTGGACGGGATGCCCTTCACGGCCGCGTCGAACGCCTTCGCCTGCCGGAAGGCGCGGGCGAACGCCTTGAACTCGGCCTCGGCGATGTGATGAGGGTCGCGCCCGTCGAGGACGCGGACGTGCACGGTCAGCGCTGCGTTGAACGCGATCGCCTCGAAGACGTGGCGCACCATCGACCCGGTGAAGTGGCCGCCGATGAGATGCAGCTCGAACCCGGCGGGCTCGCCGGAGTGGACGAGGTACGGACGGCCGGAAACGTCGACCACCGCCTGCACGAGCGCGTCATCAAGCGGGACGACCGCGTCGCCGAACCGGCCGATGCCGCTCTTGTCGCCCAGCGCCTGTCGAATCGCCTGCCCGAGGACGATGCCGGTGTCTTCGACCGTGTGGTGCACATCGATGTCGGTGTCGCCGCTCGCCCGCACCGTGAGGTCGGTCAGGGAATGCTTCGCGAACGCGGTGAGCAGGTGGTCGTAGAACGGCACCGACGTCTGGATGTCGCTGTGCCCGGAACCGTCGAGATCGAGGCTCAGCTCGATGCGCGACTCGCTCGTCTCGCGTGTGATGGAGGCGGTGCGGGGGCCTGCGGTCATGGCGTCAGCCTACCGGGGACTGCTCGGACGCCGCCGTGTGTGGCCTGCCGTGACGCTCGACGTAGCGCGCCATCGCAGCGAGGAACTCGCCGGTCTCGGCTTCGGTGCCGGCGGAGACGCGCAAGCTGTGCGGGATTCCCATCTCGCGGATGATGATGCCCTCGGCCAGCAGCTCGTCGAACACCTCGCGTGGATTCTCCACCCGGTCGAAGAGCACGAAGTTGCTCCAGGTGCGATAGGGCCGGTAGCCGAGGGCCGACAGCCCGTCGACGATCCGGTCGCGCTGCACCTTGATCTCATCGACCATGGCCAGCATCTCGCCCGAGTGGGCCAGGGCTCCGAGCGCGGCCGCCTGCGTGAGGGCCGACAGGTGGTACGGCAGGCGCACGAGGCGCAGCGCATCGGCGATCGCCGGATCCGCCGCGAGGTAGCCGAGCCGGACGCCCGCGAATGCGAAGGCCTTGCTCATGGTGCGCGAGACCACCAGGCGCTCACGGCCCGGCAACAGCGTCAGAGCGCTCGGCTCGCCGGCCGGGAAGAACTCGGCGTACGCCTCGTCGACGATCACGATCCCGCGTGCGACGTCGTACACCGACTCGATGACGTCGAGCGAGAGCGGAGTCCCGGTCGGGTTGTTCGGCGAGCAGAGAATGACGACGTCGGGCTGCACTCGCCGCACCCAGTCGGCCGCGCGCGCTGCGGACAGTTCGTAATCGGCATCGCGGTCGCCCGCCACCCATTCGGTTCCGGTTCCGGATGCCAGCAGCGGGTACATGGAGTAGGTCGGGGCGAAGCCGAGCGCCCTGCGCCCCGGGCCTCCGAACGCCTGCAGCAGCTGCTGCAGGATCTCGTTCGAGCCGTTCGCGGCCCACAGGTGATCGCGTGTCAGGCCGTGCCCGAGGTAGGCGGCGAGAGCCGACCGCAGCTCGACGAACTCACGGTCGGGGTATCGATTCGCGCCCGCGACCGCCTCGGCCAATCGGGCGAGCACGTCCGCCTGGACATCGCCGGGGATCGGGTGGGTGTTCTCGTTCACGTTGAGCTCGACGCGCACGTGCCTCTGCGGCGCACCATAGGGCTCGCGCCCGCGCAGGTCGTCTCGAATCGGCAGCTCGGAGAGTGACGTCACTCATCCATCGTAGGCGGGGCGCATCACGCGCTCTGAGTCGCCTGGACCGCCGGCTGGGGCGCGTTACTTCGAGTACTGCGAGGGAATCGCGAGCGTCTGCCCCGGGGTCAGGACGGAACTCTGCAGGCCGTTCATGTCGACGATCGCCGCGACGACGTCACGCGGATCGTCGTGAGGTGCGACCTCGACCGCGATCTGCCACAGCGACTGCCCTTGCGCCACCGTCACCTGCTCGACCGCTGCGGGACGGGCGGCGGAGTGACCGTCGGCTGCCGCGCCGCCCCCGTTCAGCCCGAACCACACTGTCACGGCAAGCACGGGAGCGGCGACGACAGCGACAAGCAGCGCGCGACCGCGGCGGGTGAGGCGCAGGTGGGAACGGGCGACCCCAGCCGACGGAGCGGGACGGCGCCCTGCCGCGCCGGACATCTGCACAGTGATGGTGCTCATCGTGGACCTCTACCTTCGTCACCAGGTTCGGAACGCATATTCGAGTTTTCGAACCATTCCGAAGCTATCTTCGATCTGTCTATGGCGCAAGTCCCACGTCTCTAGCGAAGTTATCCACCGGTTTCGGCGAGTCGCTCGAACAAATCCCCTATACAGAGGGGGATTGCCGCTAATGTGTGGCTCACTGGTCGAAATGCAACCAGGGACCACCGACATTGGGGATTCACGTGACCACAGATGCAGTCGCCAAAGACACTGGCGCTTCGCCCAAACGGCGCACCAGGCGCCGCAAGAACCTCAGCGACAAGCAGCTCGCCATCCTCGACGTCATCAAGAAGTCGTTGGCTGCCCGCGGGTACCCGCCGAGCATGCGTGAGATCGGCGACGCGGTCGGCCTCGCCTCACTGTCGAGCGTCACGCACCAGCTCAACCAGCTCGAGCTCTCGGGCTATCTGCGCCGTGACCCGAACCGGCCGCGAGCGCTCGAGATCCTGATCGACCCGCCGTCACCGACCGAGCAGACCGACGACTTCGAGACCAAGGCGCCCGTGGGCGACGCGATGCTGGTGCCCCTCGTCGGCCGCATCGCCGCCGGCGTACCGATCACGGCCGACCAGCAGGTCGAAGAGGTCTTCCCGCTCCCGCGCCGGCTCGTCGGCAACGGCGACCTGTTCATGCTCAAGGTCGCGGGCGAGTCGATGATCGACGCAGCGATCTGCGATGGCGACTGGGTGGTCGTGCGCCAGCAGCAGGACGCGGTCAACGGCGACATCGTCGCCGCGATGCTCGACGGCGAAGCCACCGTCAAGGTGTTCCGGCAGCGCGATGGTCACACGTGGCTGCTTCCGCGCAACTCGGCGTTCGAGCCGATCATGGGCGACCAGGCCGTGGTGCTGGGCAAGGTCGTGGCCGTTCTGCGCGCCGTCTGACGCATGGGGCCCGAAGAGTCCGCTCAGGCGGGCTCTTCGACCGGTGTCGCACCGGTGAAATCGGGAGCGATGAGCTGGGCGAAGCGCGCCTCATCGATGAGGCCGACGCGCGCGAGCACCGCCAGCGGCACCTCGTGCATGTTGCGCGTGTAGAGGTGGATTCCCGGCGCGCCGCCGTCGAGCAGCCGGCGCGTCAGGTCCGCGGCGAAGTCCACTCCGATCTCACGACGTCTCGCTTCGTTCTGCTCGGCGGCGAGGGCGGCGGCGAACGCCTCGGGCGCACGCTCGCCTGAGAGCTCGAGATTGCGAGCGAGTCCGGCCGGGGTCGTCACCGGCGTGATCGCTGGAAGGATGGGGAACTCGACGCCGGCGGCACGGGCGGCGTCGACCATGCGGAAGTAGTCGTCGGCATGGAAGATCATCTGCGAGATCCCGAGATTCGCGCCTGCGGCCTGCTTCGCGAGCAGAGTGTCGATGTCCTGCTGCCACGAGCGCGACGACGGATGCCCGTTGGGGAACGCCGCCACGGCGATCGCGATGCGCTCGCGCCCGTCACGGTCGAGCATGATGCCCGGCGTGCCGGGGATCGCCACCTCGCGCCAGGGGCGTCGCTCGCTCTGCACGGCGTGGATCAGCTGCACGAGCTCCGCCGCCGAGCGGATGTCGCCGGGGAACGCGTCAGGTGGCGAGCCGGCCGGCAGATCGCCTCGTACGGCGAGGAAGCTGTGCACCCCGGCATCCATGAACGTCCGCACCGTGTCGTGAGCGGCCTGCACCGTCGAGCCCACGCACGTGAGGTGCGCCATCGTGCGCACCTGCGGGTGGTGCTCGATCACGTGCTTGAGAACGTCCAGCGAGGCATCCTGCGACGAGCCGCCCGCGCCGTAGGTGACCGACACGAACTCAGGGCCGGCGGCCACCAGCCGAGCGATGCGGTCGGGCAGCTGCCGGGCGATCTGCGGGGAGCGCGCAGGGTGCAGCTCAAACGAGAACGGCACGCGCCTCACTCGTGGCCCACCGCCTGCAGCCGATACGGCTCGAACGGCGCCAGCCTGCTCGGGTCGATGAGTGCGGAGACACGCGTTCCCTGCTCGGTGTACTCAAGCGCCGTCACCCGGCCATGATCGTGCAGAGCGGCGACGACCTCACCGTGGTCGTAGGGGACGAGGAGTTCGACAGGGACGGAGCGGTCGGGGATGAGGTAGGCGATGCGCGCGAGCACCTCGTCGATGCCCTCCCCTGTGCGAGCGCTCGCGAAGACGGCACCGGGTACGAGGCCACGCAGCACGAGCCGAGTGTCGCCGTCGACGAGGTCGGCCTTGTTGAACACGACGAGCTCGGGGATGTCGCCGGCGCCGACCTCACCGATGACGTCGCGCACCGTCTGGAGCTGGCTTGCGGGATCGGGATGCGAGGCGTCGACCACATGGACGATGACGTCGGCGTCCTGCACCTCTTCCAACGTCGACCGGAATGCCTCGACGAGCTGGTGCGGCAGGTTGCGCACGAATCCGACGGTGTCGGCCAGCGTGTAGGGGCGCCCGTCGGCCGTCTGAGAACGACGCACGGTGGAATCGAGCGTCGCGAAGAGCGCGTTCTCGACCAGGACTCCCGCGCGCGTGATGCGGTTGAGCAGGCTCGACTTCCCCGCGTTCGTGTAGCCGGCGATGGCCACGGACGGCACCTCGTTGCGCCGGCGGTTCGCGCGCTTCGCCTCGCGCGCGGGCTTCATCTCCTTGATCTGCCGGCGCAGCTTGGCCATGCGCGAGTGGATGCGCCGCCGATCGAGCTCGATCTTCGTCTCGCCGGGTCCGCGGCTTCCCATGCCGTTGCCCGCGCCGCCGACCTGGCCGCCCGCCTGGCGGCTCATCGACTCGCCCCAGCCGCGCAGTCGGGGCAAGAGGTACTCGAGCTGTGCCAGCTCGACCTGTGCCTTGCCCTCACGGCTCTTGGCGTGCTGGCTGAAGATGTCGAGGATGACCGCCGTGCGGTCGATGACCTTGACCTTCACCACGTCCTCGAGCGCACGACGCTGGCTCGGGGCCAGTTCGGTGTCGGCGATCACCGTGTCGGCGCCGAGGTGGGCGACGACCGCGGCGAGCTCCTCAGCCTTGCCACGGCCCAGATACGTGCTGGGGTCGGGGTGCGGGCGCCGCTGCAGGAGCCCGTCGAGCACGACC
Organism: Gryllotalpicola sp. CP2-P1; assembly: GCF_057512245.1. Classification (NCBI taxonomy): domain Bacteria; kingdom Bacillati; phylum Actinomycetota; class Actinomycetes; order Micrococcales; family Microbacteriaceae; genus Gryllotalpicola; species Gryllotalpicola sp. CP2-P1. Next base: position 2,962 of record NZ_JBLRDT010000030.1, on the reverse strand, counting down.
GCGCCGGCGGTCTCCGCGAGTGCTGCGAGCTCGCGCAACGAGTTCTCGGCGTCTTCGAGCGAACCGCCCGAATAGACGCCGATGAGGACGACGTTCTCGAGCCGCAGCTGACGGTATTCGACCTCGGTGACGTCTTCGAGCTCGGTCGAGAGGCCGCCGACACGGCGCAGCGCCGCGCGCTCGTCGCGGTCGAACTGCTCGCCGTCGGTGTCGCCGAAGCCTGCGGCATCCCCCGTCTGCAATGCCTGCGCTCGCTGGCCGAAGAGGGAGTACCCGGCCGCCTTGGAGTCGGCGTTCGCGAGCACCCGTGCGACGACGTCGTCGTCGGCGTGCGTCTCGGTGCCGGAGGAGGCGGTGTGATCTGAGGTCATATGTGAGGATTAACTCTACTTCTGTCGGTGCTGTACGTTTCTGACATGTCTTCCGGTGACCACTACTTCAGCGCGTCACCGGGAAGCGACCCGAAGCTGAGGCCCATCGAGGTGCGACTCGCCGGGCGCGAGCTGACGGTCACCACCGGCGCCGGGGTGTTCAGCCCCGACCACGTCGACACCGGCACCGCCGTGCTGCTCGCCAACACGCCGACACCGCCGCCGGGGGGCGATCTTCTGGATCTGGGGTGCGGGTGGGGTCCGATCGCGCTGTCACTCGCGCTCGCCTCGCCGCACGCCACGGTCTGGGCCGTGGACGTCAACGAGCGCGCCCTCGACCTGGTGCGCCGCAACGCGGCCGAACTCGGACTCAGCAACGTCAACGCCGTGCGCCCCGAGGATGTTCCCGCAGCAGTGTCGTTCATGACCATCTGGTCGAACCCGCCGATCCGGGTCGGCAAGAACGAGCTGCACAGCCTCCTGCAGACGTGGCTGCCGCGACTCGAGCCGGGGTCGGATGCCTGGCTCGTCGTCGCGCGGAACCTCGGCTCCGACTCTCTGCAGCGCTGGCTCGAGTCGTCGCTCCCCACGCCGTTCGGCACCACCCGCGCAGCCACCAGCAAGGGCTTCCGCGTGCTGCGCGTGCGACATCACGCCGACTGAGCGGTCAGGCGAGCGTCACCTCGCCGTCGAACACGAGCTCGGCCGGACCCGAGAGCGAGGCATGCTCGCCGTCCTCGCCGGGGAACATCCGCACCGCAACCGTGCCGCCCGGAACCGACACGCGCCAGTCGTCAGGGGCGCGGTCGCCTGCCCAGTGCCGGATCGCGAGAGCGGCGGCGACGGTTCCGGTGCCGCACGAGAGCGTCTCGCCCACACCGCGCTCGTGCACCCGCATACTGATGTGCCCCACGCCGTCTCTGATGAGCGGGTCGCCCGGCACCACGAACTCGACGTTCGCCCCGTACACCGGCTCGGGGTCGATGACCGGAACATAGGCCAGGTCGAGGCCGTCGAGCTCGTCGTCGTCGGAGAGCGCCACGACCACGTGCGGGTTCCCCACGTCGATGCTGAGGCCGGGCCGCGGCACCTTGAGCCCCTTCGCGCTGACCAGCGGCTCGTCGTCGTCGGTCGACCAGAGCCCCATGTCGACCTGATAGCCGAGCGCTGAGCGCTGCACGTCGCGCACGCCCGCGCGCGTTCCGATTGCGAGGATCTCGCCATGGGCGAGCTCGGCAAGGCCGCTGCGCGTCAGGAACTCGGTGTACACGCGGATGCCGTTGCCGCACATCTCGGCGACGGAGCCGTCGGCGTTGTAGTAGTCCATGAACCACTCGGCGCCCGGGTTCTCGACCAGTGCGGCAGCGCCGGCGTCGAGGTTCGCGGAGCGAACGGCGCGGATGACACCGTCTGCGCCGATCCCGAAGTGCCGATCGCAGAGCACCCGGATCTGGTCGGTCGTCAGGTCGAGCGAGCCATCGGGGTCGGCGAAGAGGATGAAGTCGTTCCCGGTGCCGTGACCCTTGCTGAAGTGGAGCTTGACCGCCATTCGATCAGCCTATCGACGGCGAGGCGGGCCCTGCTCGCGGCATCCCCCGCCTCGGTGTCGATCCACGTCACGTGCTCGTAGCGCTTGAACCAGCTGACCTGGCGCCTCGCGTAGCGGCGGGTCAGCGCCTGCGTCTGGGCGATCGCCTCGGCCTCGGTGAGCTCGCCGCGCAGCTGCGCGAGCGCCTGTGCATAGCCGATCGCGCGGGATGCCGTCACGCCGCGCTCGATGCCGGCGCTTCGCAGCCGGTCCGCCTCGGCGACGAGGCCCGCGCGCCACATCTGCTCGACGCGGCGGTCGAGCCTGCCGACCAGCAGCTCGCGCGGCGTCGACAGGCCGATCAGGACCGAGGGACGCCACAGCCTCGGCGACGCCGGAAGGGCGGCGCCGTGCCCGCGCTCGGCGAGCTCGAGGATCTCGAGCGCGCGCACGATACGGCGGCCGTTGGCCGGGTCGATCTTCGCCGCGGTTTCGGCGTCGGCGGCCTTGAGCCGTGCGAACAGGAGGCCGGGCCCGTGCTCGTCGAGCTCTGCTTCGAGGCGCGCCCGCAGCTTGCGATCGCGGCCGGGGAAGCGGAAGTCGTAGATCACGCTCGAGACGTAGAGTCCCGAGCCGCCGACGAGGATCGGAACAGCGCCGCGCGCCGCGATCGCCTCGACTTCGGCGCGGGCGTCGCGCTGGTACGCCGCAACACTCGCCTCGTCGGTGACGTCGAGAACGTCGAAGAGGTGGTGTGGGATGCCCCGCCGGTCGGCCTCCGGCACTTTCGCCGTGCCGATGTCCATACCGCGATAGAGCTGCATCGCGTCGGCGTTGACGATCTCGGCCGTCTCGCCGCGTGCGCGCAACAGCTCGGCGGTGCGGATCGCCGATTCGGACTTGCCGGTGCCGGTCGCGCCGACGATGACGAGGAGCGGCGCGCCGGTCACGTTCAGCGCAACTCGTCGTTCGGGTCGTAGATCGGCGAGGTCGCCACTGCGATCGTCGATTCGCCCAGGGGGCGCAGGGTCGGCATGCCGAGGGAGACGGCGCCCGCCGCCCC